>NZ_JBMDIJ010000110.1:0-16140 GCF_057808595.1 Pseudomonas sp. FG98
GGTGCGGTTTTGCGCGGTGATGCCGGTCACGGCACTGATGCTGGCCTTGGCGATACCGGCGCTGCTGGTCGCCGTGTTGTCGGCCAGGGTGTAGTTACCCGCGTCAGCGCCGCCGAGGACGATCCCGGTGATCGCGACCGTCTTGCCATCCCCGGCGTTCTTGTCGGCGAAGGCGCCGTTGGCCGAGGCCACGCTCAGTTCGTCATTGCCGAGGCGACCGGTGAAGCCGGCGCCGCCGGTGCTCAGGCTGGCATCCACAGTACCGTCGTAGGTGCGGTTTTGCGCGGTGATGCCGGTCACGGCACTGATGCTGGCCTTGGCGATATCGGCGCTGCTGGTGGCGGTGTTGTCGACCAGGGCGTAGTTACCCGCGTCAGCACCGCCGAGGACGACCCCGGTGATCGCGACCGTCTTGCCGTTGCCGGCATTCTTGTCGGTGAAGGCGCCGCTGGCCGAGGCCACGCTCAACTCGTCATTGCCGAGGCGACCGGTGAAGCCGGCGCCACCTGCGTTCAGGCTGGCGTCGGTGGTGCCGTCGTACACCCGGTTTTGCGCAGTGATACCCGTCACGCTGCTGATGCTCGCCTTGGCGATATCGGCGCTGGCAGTCGCCGTGTCGTCGCCCAGGGTGTAGTTGCCCGCGTCAGCGCCGCCGAGGACGATCCCGGTGACAGCGACCGTCTTGCCGTTGCCGGCGTTCTTATCGGCAAAGGCGCCGCTGGCCGAGGTCACGCTCAACTCGTCGTTGCCGAAACGACCGGTGAAGCTGGCGGTATCAGTGCTCAGGCTGGCGTCGCTGGTGCCGTCGTAGGTGCGGTTCTGCGCGGTGATGCCAGTCACGGCACTGATACTGGCCTTGGCAATATCGGCGCTGGTCGTAGCGGTAGTACTAACCAGGTTGTAGTTACCGGCATCGGCGCCACCGAGAACGATATTGCTGATACTCACGCTCTTGCCGTCGCCTGCGTTCTTGTCGGCGAAGACGCCGCTGGCCGAGGCCACGCTCAGCTGGTCGTTGCCGAAGCGGCCGGTGAATGCGGCATTGGCGGTGTCCAGGCTGGCATCGGCAGTGCCGTCATAGGTACGGTCCTGTGCGGTGATGCCGGTCACGGCACTGATACTGGCCTTGGCGATATTGGCGCTGGCCGTGGCGGTCGTACTGGCCAGGGTGTAGTTACTGGACTGGGATCCGCCGAGCACGATATTGCTGATGTTCACGGTCTTGCCGTCACCGGCGTCCTTGCTGTCGAAGGTGCCGGTGGCGGAACTCACGTCGACGCGTTCGCTGCCGATGAGCCCGGTGAAGGTCACGTTGCCGGTATTCAGGCTGGCGTTGGTGGTGCCGTCGTAGGTGCGGTCCTGCGCGGTAATACCGGTCACAGTGATGATGGCCTTGGTGATATTGGCCAGGACGACCGCGGTAGTGCCAACGTTGTAGTTACCGGCATCGGCACCCGAGACAGTGATGCCCGTGATGTTGACGGTCTTGGCTGTCCCGACATTTTTGTTGGTGAAGCTGGCATTGGCCGAGCCGATGCTCAGGCTGTCGCCCGCGACCATGCCGCTGAACACGGCATTGCTGCTGTTCAGCGTGGCCGTGGTGGTGCCGTTGTAGGCCCTGTCGGCGACGCTGAGCCCGGTTATCGTGCCGATCATGGCCTTGTTGACGGTCACGCTGGCCGCCAGGTTGCGGTAGCCGATGTCGTACCCCTGCTGTCCCGAGTACAGGCCGTTGACGGTCAGGGAGCCGTTGCCGGTGCTGTAGGTGCCGACATTCTTGCTGGACGTCACGTAGCCGAGGCTGCCCAGCAGCTTGCCGGCATCCAGGTCGCTGCCCAGGTTGCTGGTGTAGCTCGCGGCGCCTGCGGCCGTCGAGCCGTTGTAGGTCTTGGTGCTGCTGCCGCCGGCAGTGATGAGGCTCACCCGCTGCAGGAAGCTGCGCAGCACCGGCCCGGCAAGGCCTTCATAGAGGCGCCAGGTTGCATTCGAGCCGCCGTTGCTGGCGATGTTCCAGCCGGCGAAGGTGGAAGCCTGGGTCAGTTCCTGCCAGGTTTTCCCGATGCCGCCGTCGCTGTTCGAAGCCAGGCCGGCGTTGATGCTCGCGCCGCTGGCATCGGTCGTGGCATAGAAGCTGTTCAGCACCGAGCCAGTACTACCACCACCCACCACGCCCCCCACCGCGCCGGCGCTGCTGACGATGCCGCTGGCGTAGGTATTGCTGATGCTGCCATGGTTGTTGTAGCCCGCCAGTCCGCCAACCATGCCGGCCCCGGTAACAAGGACGCTAGTGTAGACATTGCTGATGCTACCCTGGTTGAGGCCAACCAGCCCGCCCGTCCTCTCACCCATGCCGGTGATACTGCCTGTCACGTAGATGTTGCTGATGGTGGAGTCGCTCGTGCCGACAAGGCCGCCAACGGAGTTGCTGCCTTTGATGTTCACATCGGCCAGGCCAAGGTTGCGAATCACGCTGCCATAGCTGGTCACCCCGAACAGGCCGATGTAATCGCTCATAATGCGATCAATACTCAGGCCGCTGATGCTATGGCTGCGTCCGTCCAGGCTGCCGGCAAAACTGTCGGCCGCGGTGCCTATCGAGAAGAACCCGGCCGTGCTCCAGATCTCGCTGGCATTGCTGCCGGAGGTGGCACTGGCATCGATGTCGTTGGCGAGGGTATAGCTGCGATCGGGCGCGTAGGCCATCAACTGCAACTGATGGGCATTGTGGATCGTGGTGCTGTATTCACTGGCGAGCATAGGACGGGTCGAACCGTCGATCATGACCCATTGCTGGCCTCGACCATCCGTGGCGACGTACACGCTACTGCCACTGCGCAGCGGGGCCCAGGTACCAAAACCGCTGTAGCTGGCAAGTGAGTAGCGATTCGAACTGTTGATCGCGGTGGCTTGCAGGGAACTGCTCAAGTTGTTCCCGGATGTGCTCCGCCCGGTGCTGCCCGAATCCCAGTAGGCGTTGCGGATGCTGCCATCGGCGCTCAGGCCGAACAGTCCACCGACGTTGTTGCCGCTCGAAACGACCTGCCCGCTAGCGTAGACGTTGTCCAGGGCCCCTGTGTTCAGGCCGACCAATCCACCGACCGAGTTGCTCCCCGAAACGCTGCCAGTGGCGTAGGAGCTGTAGATCGTACCGAAGGAATTGGCGCCAACCAGTCCGCCGGCGTTGCTCGCGTCACTGATGACGGAGCCGGAGGCGTAGCTGGAAACGACACTACCCCAGTTCGTGCCGACCAATCCTCCAACGCTCAGACCACCCTGAACGCGGGCACTGGACCAGGCGTTGCGGATGCTGCCCAGGTTGGTCCCGACCAGGCTACCCACCTGGGTGGCAGCGCTGCGCACGCTGCCGCCTTCCAGGCCAATATTGCTGATCACGCTGGTGCTGCTGGTGTAACCGAACAGGCCGGTATCGGTCAGGTTGCCACCGTTGATGGTCAGCCCGTTGACCACGTGCTGGGCACCGTCCAGCTGGCCGCTGAAACGGTTGGCGTTATCGCCGACCGGGACGAAGCCTGCGCTGCTCCACATATCGCTGGCATCGCTGCCGGCGGTGGCGCTGGCGTCGATATCCTCGGCCAGGGTGTAGCGCGCACCAAGGTTGTAGGCCATCAGCTGCAACTGGTGGGCATTACGGATGGTGGTGCTGTATTCACTGGCGAGGAACGGCCGGGTCTGCCCTTCGATCATGATCCACTGCACGCCACCGTTGCTGGCGGCGTAGACGTTGCTGGTACCGGCGACCAGACTCCAGGTGCCAAACCCCGCATAGCTGGCGCGGTTGTAGCGGTCGCTGGCGGTGAGCTCGCCCGCCGCGCCGCTACCGGTGCCGACCGCACTGGCCTGGCCGGTGCTGGCGCTGTCCCAGTAGCCGTTGGTGATGCTGCCGGATTCCGTGCGCCCGACCAGGCCACCGGCGTAGCTTGGCGTCGCCACCGGGTGGGTGACGCTGCCGGTGGCGTAGACGTTCTCCAGAGAGGCGAGACGAAGCTGGCCGACCATCCCGCCGAGGTAGGCATCGACCGTCATGCTGCTGGTGACGCTGCCAGTGGAATAGCCGTTTTTGACGCTGCCGCTGAGCACATTCCCGGCCAGGCCGCCCACGGAGCCATTGCCCGAGACATTACCGGTGGCATAGCCATTGGTCAGGTGGCTCTGGATAAAGCCCACCAGGCCGCCGACATCGAAATTGCCGAGCACATTGCCGCTGGCATGGACGTTTACGACTGGCGCTTCCATATAGCCCACCAGGCCGCCGACACTGGAGTTGCCGGTCACATCGCCAGTGGCGAAGGCATTGGTCAGGCCACCGGCGTTGCTGCCGACCAGGCCGCCGACGTTGCCGTTACCGGAGACACTGCCCGTGGCATAGACGTTGTCGAGGGTGCCGCGGTTGCTGCCGACCAGGCTGCCGACCTCGTTGCCGGCGGTGGACACGCTGCCCCGCAGCAAGCCGAGGTTACGAACGCTGCTGCCGTTGGCGGTCGTACCGAACAGCCCCACCTGGTTGCCATTGCCCGCGTCGATGACGAGGTCGCTGATGGTGTGGCCGAGTCCGGCGAAGTGGCCGGTGAAGGCCGCGGTCTTGCCGATCAGCGCCGAGGTGTAGATCGCACCGCTGGCATCCAGGTCCAGCGCCAGGGCATAGCGGCCGCCCAGCCCGATGCTGTCGATCGCCAGCAGGTCGGCCATGCTGCGGATCACGCTGTAGGCATTGCCGTTGATGCTCAGCCGGGCATTGTCGCCCGTCAGGTTGACGGGTGCATTGGCCGTGTAGCGAGTGTCTGCGGCCGGGGTGGTGCTGCTGTTGCCGTTGTTGCCGCCGTAGTTCAGCGCCAGCCCGCCGCTAATGCCTTCGACCGTGATCGATGCGTTGATATTGATGTTGCGTTCGGCGGTAAGGGTCAGGGTGTTGTTGCCCGTCAGGCGCACTGCGCTATTGACGTGGATATCGCCATTGCCTCCGGCGGAGCCCATGGTAGCGGTCTGAATTTCGAAGTCGTTGCTGGCAATCGCAGCCGCTACCGCCGTGCTGGACATGTTGCCGCCGCTGTCAGCGATGGTGAAATCGTTGGGGTCGATCAACCACTTGCCGGTCTTGCCCTGCGCGGCCGTGGTCGTGACTTTTGCGCTGTCCGCCACGTTGACGTGGGCACCGGAGGTCTCGATGAAACCGCCGTTGCCGCCGCTCGGCGCACTGGCGTCGAGGGTGCCGGCCACCTGTACGCTGCCGCCGTCGAAGCTGCCGAGCAGGACGATCTTGCCGTTCTTTTCGCCAACGGTTTGCGCCTCGATGGTGCCGGTGTTGTTGACCACGGTGTTGATCAGCGCTTCACCCGCATTGGCGGTGAGCAGCACCTGGCCGCCGTCGGCCTTGATCAGCTGATGGTTCTCCACCAACGCATCGACCACCGCCTCGTCCACCTGCACGTTGAGCAGGCCATCGCCGGCGAAGTCCAGGGTTACCGCATTGCCCGCCGCCAGAGCCACGCTGCCCTGGTTGGCGACAATCACCCCGTTGTTGCTCACCGTGCCGCCCAGCAGCGCGACACTGCCGCCATCGGTCGCGGTGATCTTGCCGTTGTTGACCACCGCTGCGTTCTTGCTGTTGCCCTTGAAGGCATAGTTACCGGCTTCGAAGTCGCTGTTGCTGATATCCAGGGTCGAGGCCACCAGACCGCCGACATTGACCTGCGCCCCCTGGCCGAACAGCACGCCGTTGGGGTTGACAATAAATACCCGGCCATTGGCATCGAGCTGGCCCATGATCTTCGAGCCATCGGCGCCCAGCACCCGGTTCAGCGCGATCGAATCGCGGCCCGGCTGGTTGAAGGTGACCTTGTTGCCCGCCGCGATATCGAAGCTCTGCCAGTCGATGGCGAGCTTGTTGCTGGCCTGGTCGATGACCATCTGCTTGTCCGTGGGTAACGCGATCTGCCCCTGCCCCGCCGTCACCTGGCCGCCGCTCGGCAGATCGGCTGCACTGGCCAGGGTCGGAAGCAGCAGGATCGCCGCCAACACCGCACCGGCGCCCTTGCCCCGTCTCCGGGCGTGTTCATGGGCAACGCTCCAGGCGCCGAGGCTTGGGTTCCAGACGAGGGCATAAGTGCGGTTCATGGGGGCTCCCTTCAGCGATCGAGGCGCAGGCGCGTGCTGACCAGCAGGCCTGGCAAAACGCTATTGGACGTGAAGGTATTGGCCACTGGCTATCACTGAAACTAGGTAATTTCACCCCGGGGCGCAGCAGCGCTATACCTGATTCTGGTGATGGTCGAAGGCCACTATCGCGTGTCAAACTCGCGCATCTTCCACTTACTGCCACGGATTGCCTGCCGCCCATGTCGACCACCCGCCCGCCTCCCGATGACGCCCTGTTGCCCGCCCCGATCCTGGTGGTCGAGGACGATGCCCTGATGCGTCAACGTCTGGCGCGGGTACTGGGGGAAATCGGCTATGCCGACGAGGCGGTGAACTTTGCGGTGAACCTGGCCGAGGCCCGTGCCCATCTCAGCCAGCAGCCGGTAGCCATGGTGCTGGTCGATCTCGGCCTGCCCGATGGCAACGGTATCGAGCTGATCCGCGAACTGCGCGCGCAGGACCCGGCGCTGTGGATCCTGGTGATTTCCGCCTGGAGTTCCGAGGAGGCGATTCTCGGCGCCCTGCGCGCCGGCGCCACCGGCTACCTGCTCAAGGAACGCGACGACCTCGAAGTCAGCCTGTCGATCCGCAGCGTGCTGCGCGGCGGCGCGCCGATCGACCCGTTCATCGCCCGGCGCATCCTCACCCTGCTGCCCAGCGAGCCGCTGCACAAGCCTGCCGACAGCAACGATAGCGAAGCCCTCAGCGCCCGCGAGAGCGAGATTCTCGAATGGGTTTCCCGTGGCCTGAGCAACCGGGAAATCGCCGAACAACTGATCATTTCCCGCTACACCGTCGAATGCCATATCAAACGGATCTACCGCAAGCTGGCCGTGTCCTCGCGTACTCGCGCGGTCAACGAAGCCCGGCAGCGCGGCTTGTTGTCCTGAGCCTGTTGCTGGTCCTGCTGCCGTGGCTGACGAGCCTGGCGCAGGCCGGTTGCCAGACCAGCATCAGCCGCGTCCTGGTCGCCCCCGAGCGCAGCGGCGTCAGCGCGCGCCCGCTCGACGGCTGGCAGCCAGTGAGCCTGCCGGACCTGTGGCAGCGGCACTGGCCGGGCTTCCATGGCGCGGTTTGGTATCGCGTCGATTGGCAGGCCGACTGCCCGGGCGAGCCGCTGGCATTGAACATCGATCGCATGGCCATGGCCGCCGAGGTGTGGCTCGACGACCGCCTGCTGTGGCGCGACGAGAGCCTGGTCGAGCCCTTGTCCCGCGGCTGGAACCTGCCGCGCTACTGGCTGCTGCCGCTGTCCGGGGGCCAGGACCGGCATACCCTGTGGATTCGGCTGGTCGGCTCCGAACATGCAGCGCCCGGCCTGGGCACGGTACGCCTGGGCAACCACGCGCAGGTGTGGCCGGAATACCGCCGGCAGTTGCTGGTCCAGCGCGACCTGATTTTCGTCAGCCTGCTGCTTTCCCTGGTGCTGGGGGTGCTGTTCCTGACCTTCTGGCTGTTCCGCCGCCAGGAGCGCACCTTCGGCTGGTTCGCCCTGGCCTCGCTGCTCTGGTCCGTCGGCATCCTCAACATGCTGGTGACGTCCTCCTGGCCATTCAGCCATGGCGAGGTCTGGGATCGCCTCAGCCTGGTGGCGTTCGCCCTGTATTCCCCGGCTTTCTGCATGTTCATCTGGTCGTTCGGCGGCATGCGCTTCAGGCGTTTCGAGCAACTGCTGTGGAGCGGCGCCCTGCTGCTGTGCCTGACCATCATGCTGGTACCCGACCGCTACCTGTCGTCGTTGCAGGTGGTGTCGGCATTTTCCCTGCGCCTGGCCTTGTTCGTCGCCTGCCTGCAACTGCTGTGGCGCGCCGTGCGGATCCGCGACCGCTACCAGATCCTGCTGGGAGTGGGCATCGCCGGGCTGTCCATCTTCGAATTCCTGACCCTCACCGGCGTGCTGGGCATCCAGGGGGTGTATGCCCTGCTGTCCGCGCCGCTGATGTCGATCCTGATGTTCCTGGTCCTGGCCACACGCTTTTCCAGCAGCCTGCTGCGCATCGAGCGCTTCAATGATGAATTGCAGGTGACCGTGGACAACACCCGCGCCGAACTGACCCGCACCCTGCAGCGCGAGCATCGCCTGGAAGCCGACAACATCCGCCTCAACGAACGCCTGCGCCTGACCCACGACCTGCACGACGGCCTGGGCAGCTCGCTGATGCGTTCGATCGCGCGCATGGAGCACGGCGAAGGGTTGAACGACGGTCAGTTCCTTTCCGTGCTCAAGACCCTGCGCAGCGACCTGCGCGACGTTATCGACGGTTCCTCCGCCGTACCCGCCTGGCAATCTCCGCAAGAATGGCTGGCGCCCTCGCGGCGGCGCTTCATCGACCTGCTCGACGACCTCGGCATCGCCTCGCAGTGGCAGTTGCCGGAACAGTGGCCGGGCCGGTTCACCCCGGCGCAGTTGCTGGCCCTCACCCGCTTTCTCGAAGAAGCCCTGACCAACGTGCTCAAGCATGCCGGCGCCACGCGCCTGGAGGTCGAGGTCAGGGAGCAGCAGGCACACGGCCTGAGCCTGGAAGTTCGCGACAATGGCCGCGGTTTCGATGTGGAGCAGGTGCTGAGGGCGGGCACCGGGGTCGGCATGAGCAGCATGCGCATGCGCATCGAGCGCATGGGCGGGCATTTGCGCATCGAATCGCGGGCGGGTGACACGCGCTTGATGGCGGTCATCCATGGCGCCCCGGTGATCGCCGGGGGCCGCTAAAAAACAGGCCGGCCAGAACCCGGGCCGGCCTTCACCACCAATGATCGGCGGTCAGCCTCGTACATGAAGGGGACTGCCGTCGCCCTCAGAGCAGCGGCAAGGTGTAGCTGATGATCAGGCGGTTCTCGTCGATATCACGCTGGTAGTTCGAACGCAGCGCGGCATTGCGCCAAAGCACATTGACGTTCTTCAGCGGCCCGGACTGCACGGTGTAGCCCAGGTCGGTATCGCGCTCCCATTCCCGGCCCTCGCCGGCGAAGGTCGCGGGATTGGCGTGGTCGCCGTGGTTGTAGCGGGTCGAGAAGGTCAGGCCCGGCACGCCGACGGCGGCGAAGTCATAGGCGTAGCGCAGTTGCCAGGTACGCTCCCCGGGCTCCATGAAGTCCGCCGCCATCATGTAGTTGGTCAGGTAGGCATCGGTGCCGATCAGGTACGGCATGGCGGTGGAGCCGGACAGCCCCTGGTAGGCCACGCCGACGCTGTGCCCGCCCAGGCTGTAGCCGAGCAGGACGTTGAGGGTGCGGTTGTCCACCCGCCCCGCCAGGGCCTGGCCGCGGTCGTCGCTGATGAAATAGCGCGCATCCAGGCTCAGCTTGCCCGGCCCGAGCTTGCGGCTGCCGAGCAGGCCCAGGTAGTGCTGGCCGTAGACCTCGTCCAGCTCGCCGTACTGGTAGCTGAGCAGCAGCTCCGGGCTGAGCGCGTAGTCCACCCCGCCCATGCGGAAGTCGTCCGCCTCCGGGGTACCGCTGAAGCGGCGGTTCTTGTTGACCAGGCTCATGGCCTCGCCGTGGGAGTAGTCGCGCCGGGTGGTGCGGTCGACCTGGAGCCAGGTGAAGGTCAGGCCGTCCAGCTCCTTCGAGGTCAGCACGCCGCCCTGGAAGGTCTGCGGCAGGATGCGCCCGGTGCTGGAGGCGATGGTCGGGTACTTGAGCAACTGGGTGCCGACCTTCAGCTCGGTCTTCGACAGGCGGACCTTGGCGGCCACGCCGAACTTGCTGTACTGGTCCGGCGCTCGGCCGTCGTCGCCCACCGGCAGCAGGCCGGTGCCGCTGCGCCCCGGCGAGGAGTCCAGCTTGAGCCCGAGCAGGCCGATGGCGTCAAGGCCAAAGCCGAGCGTGCCTTGGGTGTAGCCGGAGCGAAAATCGAGGATGAAGCCCTGGGCCCATTCCTCGCGCCTGGAAATGCCGGCGTCTTCGCGGAAGTCGCGGTTGAGGTAGAAGTTCTGCGCCTTGAGGCTGGCCTGGCTGTCTTCGAGGAAGCCGGCGGCATGGGCCTGGAGGGACAGGGGCAACAGGGTGACGACAGGCAGGATCTTGTTTTTATTGGGCATGGCGGGTCCGTTGGACCAGGTCTGGGCCTGGCCTTGATTGTTGTTGTGGTTGTCAGGGCCTCATCGCTGGCAATGCCAGCTCCCACAATGTACGCGTCAGGTCTCGATCTCTGTGGGAGCCGGCATTGCCGGCGATGAGGCCATCAGCGGCGATGGAGTAATCAGGCAAGAACACCGATCTGCCAGGGACAGAACTCATCTTCCCCCAGCCCGTTCAGCTCACTCCTGGTCTGTTCCCCGGAGGCATGAGCCAACAGCCTTTCGAAGATCTCCCGGCCCATCTCGGCGATGGTCTTGTCACCATCGATGATCTGCCCGCAGTTGATGTCCATGTCATCGCTCATGCGCTGGTACATGGGCGAGTTGCTGGCCAGCTTGAAGGTCGGCGCCGGCACCGAGCCGAAGCAGGAGCCACGCCCGGTGGTGAAGGCGATCATGTTGGCGCCGCCGGCAATCTGCCCGGTGGCGGAGACCGGGTCGTAGCCCGGGGTGTCCATGAACACCAGGCCCCGCGCCGTCACCGGGTGGGCGTATTCATAAACATCCATCAGCGGCGCGTTGCCGCCCTTCTTCGCTCCGCCAAGGGACTTCTCCAGCACGTTGGCCAGGCCGCCGGCATTGTTGCCGGGGCTGACCCGGCCGTTGATCTGGGTGTCGCGCCCGCGGTTGTACTCCAGCCACCAGTCGATGCGCTCGACCAGCTTGCGCCCTACCGCCGGCGTCACCGCGCGGGCGGTCAGGGTGTGCTCGACACCGAAGATTTCCGAGGTTTCGGAGAGGATCGCGGTGCCGCCATGGCGCACCAGAATGTCCACCGCCGCGCCCAGCGCCGGGTTGGCCGACAGCCCGGAGAACCCGTCGCTGCCACCGCACTGCATGCCGATCATCAGGTGCTCGGCCGATACCGGCTGGCGCCGTGCTGCATCAGCCTCCGGAAGCATGCCTTCGATCAGGGCGATGCCCTGCTCGGTGGCGCTTTTCACCCCGCCCACGTCCTGGATCACCAGCTTCTTCAGCATCGGCCCTTCCACCAGCCCTTCCTGCTCGAAAAAGCCATGGATGTTGTTGCGCTCGCAGCCCAGGGCGATCACCAGCGCGCCGACCGTATTGGCATGCTTGATATGCCCGGCGATGGTCCGGCGCAGCAGGTCCATGGGTTCGCCGGTCATTTCCATGCCGCAGCCGATCTCGTGTACAAAGGGCACCACGCCGTCGATGTGCGGGAAGGCCGCCAGGCGCGAGGCGTCGAAGTGATTGGCGATCTTGCGTGCCACCGTGGCACCGCAATTGCCGACCACGAACACCCCCAGGTAATTGCGCGTGGCGACCCGGCCATCGGCACGAACGATGCCCTGGAAGGTAGCGCGCTGTTCGGGCGGCAACAGGTCGGTGGGTACATAGTCGAGGCCATGGCGGTAGTCGCGCTCGGTGTCGCCGAAGGCGATGTTGTGGCTGTGCATCCAGGTGCCCGGCGCCAGGTCTTCGCTGGCGTAGCCGATCACCGTGTTGTACTTGAGCACCGCCTCGCCCTTGCCGATAAAGCGTGCGGCGATCTTGTGCCCCAGGGGCACGGGCTGTTGCGTGGTGACGCCTTCAGCGGGGATGGCGGTACCGGCGGCGATCTCCAGACGCGCGACGACGACGTTGTCGGCGGCATCGAGACGGATGACGGGGCTGACTTCACGGGAGTTCATGCTGTTGTTTTCCTGATTTCGCTAAAAACCGTGGCGACGGCGACACAAGCACCGCCGCCACGCACCACTCAAGGACGCTTGCCGAACTCGACGCTGTCCTGGGTCCAGGCCAGCGCCTGTTCGCTCAACGAGAAGCCCAGGCCCGGACGGTTCGGTACCCACATGCGCCCGTTGCGCAGCTCCAGGCGCTCGTTGAACAGCGGCTCCAGCCACTCGAAGTGCTCCAGCCACGGCTCCTGCTCGTAGGCAGCGGCCAGGTGCAGGTGGATCTCCATGGCGAAGTGCGGCGCCAGCTTCAGGCCCTGGAAGCTGGCCAGGTTCATGATCTGCAGGAACGGCGTGATACCGCCGACCCGTGGCGCGTCCGGCTGGATGAAGTCGCAGGCATTGGCACGGATCAGCTGGGCATGTTCGTTGAAGCTGGTGAGCATTTCGCCGGTGGCGATGGCGGTGTCCAGGGACGCAGCCAGGGCGGCATGGCCGGCAACATCGGCGCTGTCCAGAGGCTCCTCGATCCAGGTCAGGTCGAACTGCTCCAGCTTGCGGCAGAAGCGCTGGGCGGTGACCCGGTCCCATTGCTGGTTGGCATCGACCATCAACGGGAAGCCCTCGCCAAGGCGCTCACGCACGGCCTGCACGCGCTTGAAGTCGATGCTGGTGTCGGGCTGGCCGACCTTGATCTTGATCCCGCCGATGCCGTTGGCGCGGGAGGCATCGACGTTGTCCAGCACCGCCTCCAGCGGCGTCGACAGGTAGCCGCCGGAGGTGTTGTAGCACTGCACCGAATCGCGGTGGGCGCCGAGCAGCTTGGCCAGCGGCAGACCGGCGCGCTTGGCCTTGAGGTCCCACAGGGCGATATCGAAGGGCGCGATGGCCTGGGTGGTCAGGCCGCTGCGGCCCATGGAGGCGCCGGCCCAGAGCAGTTTGTTGAACAGCTTGGCGATGTCGTTGGGGTCTTCGCCGAGCAGGGTCGGGGCGATTTCCCGGGCATGGGCGTACATGCCAGGGCCACCGGCACGCTTGGAGTAGCCGAAGCCGATGCCTTCGTGGCCTTCGCGGGTGCGGATCTCGGCGAAGATGAAGGCGATTTCGGTCAGCGGCTTCTGCCGGCCGGTGAGCACCTTGGCATCGCTGATCGGCGCGCCCAGGGGCAGCACGGTGTAGGACAGCTTGATCCAGTCGATGCTGTCGGTGGTGGCTGCGCCGGGTTGCAGGGCAGCGATCTTCGGGTCGATGTAGACGTTGCTTTCGATCATGGCAAGGGTGCTCTTATTGGACCTTATTGGACGTTGGAGGGTTTGCCGGTCAGATCGGACAGCTGCAGGCGCTGGATCTTGCCGACGATGAACAGGTAGGAGAACGCAGCGAGCAGGCCGTGGGCGCCGACGTAGAACAGCGCGCTGGTGAACGAGCCGCTGGAGTGCAGCAGGTAGCCGATGACCACCGGGGTGACGATGCCGGCGGTATTGCCCAGGGCGTTGAACACGCCGCCGGTCATGCCGACCATCTCCCGCGGTGCGGTGTCGGCCACCACGCTGAAACCGAGGTTGCCGAAGCCCTTGCCGAAGAAGGCCAGGCTCATCACCGCGATCACCAGCCATTGGGTGTCGACGTAGTTGCACAGCATCATGGTCGAGCTGAGCAGTACGCCGGTGATGATCGGGGTCTTGCGGGCGATGCTCAGGGACTGGGTGCGACGCAGCAGCCAGTCGGAGAAGAAGCCCGAGGACACCGCACCGATCAGCCCGCACATGGCCGGGATCGAGGCCACCAGGCCGGCCTGGAGGATGTCGAAGCCGCGCTCCTTGACCAGGTAGATGGGGAACCAGGTCACGTAGAACCAGGTCACCGCGCTGACGCAGTACTGGCTGATGAACATGCCCAGCAGCATGCGGCTCTTGAACAGCACGCCGATCTCGCCCAGCGAGCTGCGGCGCTTGACCTTGGGCAGCGCGGACTGGCCTTCGAGATCGACCAGGGCCTCGCCCTTGCGCAGGTAGTCCAGTTCCTCGGCGTTCATCTTCGGGTGGTTGACCGGCAGGTAGTAGTTCTTCCACCAGATCGCGGCGATGCCGATGCCGACCACGCCCATCACGATAAACACGTACTGCCAGCCGAAGGCGTAGCACAGCCAGCCCATGAACGGCGTGAAGAAGGCCAGGGAGATGTACTGCGCGCTATTGAAGATGGCCCCGGCCATGCCCCGCTCCGCCGACGGGAACCAGGAGGCGATGACCCGGGTGGAGGCCGGCCCCACCGGTGCCTCGGCCACCCCGAGGAGAAAGCGCAGGGCCAACAGCAGCGGCACGATCATGCCGACGTAATGCACCAGGCCCATGCACACGGTGAAGATCGACCAGATGCAGATGGCCAGGGCCATGGTCTTCTTCGAGCCGAAGCGATCACTGAGCCAACCGGAGGGAATCAGGAAGATCACGTAGGCCCAGCTGAAGATGGAAAACAGGTAGCCCATTTCCACCGAGCTGATGCCCAGCTCCTTGCTCATGTCGGAGCCGGCCACCGACAGCGCAGCACGGTCGCCGCTGGACAGGGCCAGAACCATGGTGATCAGGGCCAGGATCAGATAGCGGTAACGGGTGGCGCTGGCCGACGCGGCGACGGCACCGGCGGCGGGGCCGGTGGCGAAGGTGTCAGGGTTGTTCATCGCGATTGCCTCATTGTTTTTATAGGGTTCGCGCAGGGGCCTTCCGGACGACGCCCGCTTGTTGAGTCTGGTCGTTCGCGGAGCGTGGCAGCGAGCCGTTCCGACCAATGACAGCGCTAGCAAATGACAGCGCTGTCATTAATCCTAGGCGCCAGCCGACGGGCTTTGCAAATCGGCGAAAGCGGCGAATTCCCATGGAGTGGGACAACGCGGCGAACGATGAAAATCCGCGCCGTTCCGGTAGAATCCGACCACCCGCCCCACCCTGCCGTCCCGAGGCTTCACATGCTGGAAACTGCGCCACGCACTGCCCCTGCCACCCTGGATGACGTGGCGAAGATGGCCAAGGTCTCGCCCATCACCGTGTCACGGGTGATCAATCGACCCGAGCTGGTCTCGGAGAAGACCCAAAAGAAGGTGCGCAACGCCATCCGCAAGACCGGCTATGTGCCGAACATGCTGGCGGGTGCCCTGGTTTCGCAGCGCAGCCGGCTGGTCATCGTCGTGGTACCGAACATTGCCAACCGCGCCTTCGTCGACACCATCACCCAGCTCGGCCAGCATCTGGCCAAGGCCCGTTACCAGTTGCTGCTGAGCCAGTCCGACCTGGATGCCTCCGGGGAATCCGGGCTGATCGACGCAGTCCTCGCCCGCCGCCCCGACGGCATCGTCCTCACCCGCCGCCTGCAAAGCGCCGAGGCCCGGGAAAAGCTGCTAGCCCGTGGCGTACCGGTGGTGGAAACCTGGGAGCTGGCCCAGGAGCCGATCGATACCGTGGTGGGGTTCTCCCATGAAGCGGTCGGCACGGCCATGGCCGGGCATCTGGTCGAGCGCGGCTATCGGCGGATCGCACTGGTATGGAGCGACGATGACCGGGCCACGCGGCGGCGCCTGGCCTGCATCGAAACGCTGCAAGGGGCCGGGGTGGAGATCGTCGCCTGCGAGTTCGAACAGGTCCCGGTGAACATGGGTAACGGCCGCCAGGCCATGGCCCGCCTGCTGGCGGCCGGGGTGCAGATGGATGCGGTGATCTGCAGCATCGACCTGCTGGCCCAGGGCGTGATGGCCGAGGCCCAGGCCCATGGGCTGCGGGTGCCGCAGGACGTAGCGGTGATGGGCTTCGGCAACCTGGAATTCGCCGCCCATACCCACCCGCGCTTGAGCACGGTGAATGTGGATGGCGGGCACATCGGCCTGCGCACGGCGCAGCTGCTGTTGCAGCGCATCGATGGCAGCCTGGCGCGTGGGGTTGAGGTGGAGGATGTGGGGTTTGAGCTGGTGGTCAGGGAAAGTACCTGAGGCCGACCGCATGAGCCAGCCCAGACACAGCAACCTGTGGAGCTGGCAGGAACAACCCAACCAGCAAGATCGATGTCGAGGCGGATGGCCTCATCGCCGGCAATGCCGGCTCCCACAGAGTTCTGGGCCAGCCGCTGGATCCAGGCCAGCCGCAGGAACCAGGCCTGGCACAGGAACCTGTGGGAGCTGGCATTGCCAGCGATGAGGCCGGCAAGAACTACCCAGCCAGCAGGTTTGATGTTGAAGCTGATGGCCTAATCGCCGGCAACGCCGGCTCCCACAGGGTTCC
>NZ_JBMDIJ010000111.1:0-15925 GCF_057808595.1 Pseudomonas sp. FG98
GGCAGATGGCCTGACCTCACACATTGAGGTGTCCGGAAAAAGTTGACCGCCACACACATCCTTTCTGGCTTTTCATCGGTCTTGAGGACCTCATCGCTGGCAAGCCAGCTCCCACAGTGACCGCGTGCACCGCTGAACCTGTGGGAGCTGGCTTGCCAGCGATGGGGCCCTGAAAGTCACTGCAAATCCTGCCCGATCAACCGATACCCCACCCCCGGCTCGGTAACGATGAAGCGCGGTGCGGTCGGGTCATCGCCGAGCTTCTGCCGCACATGGGCGACGACGATGCGCAGGTAGTGGCTGTCCTCGACATGGGTCGGCCCCCAGATGTCCTTGAGCAACTGCTGCTGGGTGATCACCCGTCCCGGATGCCGCGCCAGTTGCGCCAGCAGCGCGTACTCCTTGCGGGTCAGGGCGACTTCCTCGCCGTCCAGGGTCACCCGCCGGTAGGCAAGGTCGATGGTCAGCGGACCGAAGCTCAACGCCGCCTCCGGCGCGCTGGCCTGCGGCACCTGGCGCAACAGCGCACGCACCCGGGCCAGGAACTCCTGGATGCCGAACGGCTTGGTCACATAGTCGTTGGCCCCGCCATCCAGCGCCTGGACCTTCTGCGCCTCGCTGGCCCGCACCGACAGCACCAGCACCGGCACCGCGCTCCACTCGCGTAACTCGCACAGTACCGACTGGCCGTCCATGTCCGGCAGGCCCAGGTCGAGCACCACCAGGTCCGGCCGCGACAACGCCGCCTGCTGCAAACCCTCGGCTCCGGTCCCCGCCTCCAGCACCTTGTAGCCCTGGGACGCCAGGCTGATGCGGAGGAACTTGCGGATCTGCGGTTCGTCGTCGATGACCAGCAGGGTCGCGGTCTGGCTCATGGGGTCTCGCTGTCCAGTGGGGGTTGGGCCGGAAGCGGCAAGCATAGTGTGATGCAGGTACCGCGACCACCCAGGCCGTCCTCGACGCGGATCTGCCCGCCATGGGCGCCGATCATGCCGCGACAGATCGCCAGGCCGAGCCCGGTGCCCTGCCCGCCACGATCGCCACGGGCGGCGGTGTAGAACATGTCGAAGATGCGCTCGCGATCCTCCGCAACGATGCCCGGCCCTTCATCGGCCACGGCGAAGCACAACTGCCCGTCCTCGACCCGCACGCGCAATTCCAGATGCCCCTGGACCGGGGAGAAGCGCGCGGCGTTTTCCAGCACGTTGATCAGTGCCTGCTCGATTAGCGCCGCATGCACATAGAGCAACGGCAACTCGACCGGCAACTCGGTCCGCAGTTGCAGCGGCGCCAGCACCGCCCGCAGGCGGTTCAGCGCGCTGCCGACGATATCCGCCGGTGCCACCCAGTCCCGCGCCAGCTTGAGGCCGCCATGACCGAGGCGGGTCATGTCCAGCAGGTTCTGGATATAGCGGTCGAGACGCTCGGCTTCGTCGCGGGTGCCTTCGAGCAGTTCGCGGCGATCCTCGGCCGGGATGGCGTCGCCCAGGGCCAGCAGGCTGTCGATGCTGCCGCGCATGGCGGTGAGCGGCGTGCGCAGGTCGTGGGAGACCGAGGCGAGCAAGGCGCTGCGGAGCTGTTCGGTTTCGCCATGCAGGCGCGCGGCTTCCAGTTGCTCGGCCAGCCGCGCCCGGGCCAGGGCCTGGGCCAGCGGCTGGCTGAGGGACTTGAGCAAACGCCGGCGCTGGGCCGGCAAACGCTCGTCATCACGGGCACGCACGCCGAGCAACGCCAGCGGACCTTCATCCACCGACAGCGGCCACCACCACCAGCGCCCGTTGGGCAAGGTGTCGCTGCCCTGCCCCGCTTCCTGCTCGTGCTGCCAGGCCCATTCGGCGGCGGCACGCTCGTTGTCGCTGAATTGCAGCTCGCCACCGAAGGCCACCTGCAAGCGCCCTTCGCCGTCACGTTCGAGCAGGCAGGCCTGCACCTGCGGCCAGTTCTCCAGATGCTGCCCGGCCGCGCTGAACACCGCCTGGCGGTCGGTGGCGGCGGTCAGCCGGCGCGACAGTTCGAGCAACTGCCCGGTCTGCTCCTGAGTCTCGCGCAGGGCCTTCAACTGGCGGCGCTGGCGCGCGGCAAGGTTGCCGGTAAGTACCGCCATCAGCAGGAAGAACAGCGAGGTCAGCACGTCCTCCTCGCGCTGGATGGCGAAGGAGAAATTCGGCGGGATGAACAGGAAGTCATAGGCGAGGAACGACAGCACCGCACAGGCCAGCGCCGGGCCAATGCTGCTGCGCACCGCCACCAGCAGCACGGCGGCGAGGAACACCAGGGAGATGTTCGGCAGGTCCATGACCCGCGCCACCGCCGAGGCCAGGCCGGTAGCCAGCAGGGTCGCGGCCAGGGCCAGCGCGTAATGGCGCCACACCCATTCGCGGGCACGCACCGTACGCGCTGGCTCCGGCTGCTCGTCGCGGTCAAGCACGTTGATTTCCAGGCCATGGGCCTCGCGCAGCAAGCGCGTCGCCACCCCGGCACCGAACAGCCGCCGGCGCAGGCGATCCCGCGACTGGCCGACCAGCACCAGGCTGGCGCGGCGTTCGCCGGCATGCTGGATCAGCGTGCGTGCCACCTCCCCGGCGCGCAGCACCACCACTTCGCCGCCGAGCCGCTCGGCCAGTTGCTGGGCCGCCTGCAAACGCTGGCGCGCGGTCTCGTCGCGCAGCTTGCCGTTGTCCACATGCACCAGGCTCCAGGGCAGATGACGACGCTGCGCCACACGACTGGCATGGCGCACCAGGCGCTCGGCCTGGGCATCGCCGTCCACCCCCACCAGCAGGCGCCCGCGCAGGGCCGGGGCATCCTGGCCGAGGCGGCGGTAGCCATGAGCCAGGTCGGCATCGACCTGGGCCGCGGCGGTCTGCATGGCCAGCTCGCGCAGGGCGGTGAGGTTGGTCTGGGTGAAGAAGGCATCGATGGCCGCCCGCGCCTGCTCCGGCACATAGACCTTGCCGTCGCGCAGGCGCTCCAGCAGCTCGCGCGGCGGCAGGTCGATCAGGACCAGTTCGAAGGCCTCCTGCAACACCCAGTCCGGCAGGGTCTCGCGGACCTGCACGCCGGTGATGCCACGCACATGGTCGTTGAGGCTTTCCAGATGCTGGACGTTGACCGTGGTGTACACGTCGATGCCCGCCGCCAGCAGTTCCTGCACGTCCTGCCAGCGCTTGGTGTGACGGCTGCCGGGGGCGTTGCTGTGGGCCAGCTCGTCCACCAGCACCAGCTCCGGAGCGGCCTTGAGCAGGCCGTCCAGATCCATCTCTTCGAGCATCACCCCGCGGTATTCCGAACGCAGCAACGGCTGCTGGGGAATGCCGCCGAGCAAGGCCTCGGTCTCGCTGCGACCGTGGGTTTCCACCACCCCGGCCAGCACCCGCACGCCGTGACGCAGGCGGGTGTGGGCGGCCTGGAGCATGGCGTAGGTCTTGCCCACCCCCGGCGCGGCACCGAGAAACACCTTGAGCCGACCGCGCCCCTGGCGCGGCAGCTCGGCCAACAACGCATCAGCGCGCTGGGAATCACTCATTCAGGCTAAGTCCTTGTGTTGCGAGAGGCGCCAGGCGGTCGAGGGCGGCATTCAGCGCCAGGATATTCACCACCGGCGGACCGATCAGTGGTTGCAGGGTGGCTTGCTCCACCAGTCCTTGCAACGTCTGTTGCGGGATTTGTCGTGCCGCTGCCACGCGGGGCATTTGGTAGGCCACGGCCGCCGGTGGCAAGTGCGGATCGAGGCCACTGCCGGATGTGGTCAGCAGGGCCTGTGGCACCGGGCCTTGATTGGCGTCGTACAGCGCGGCGGCGCTGTCGCCGACACGCTTGGCCAAGGCCGGATTGCTCGGCGCCAGGTTGCTCGCGCCGCTGGACACCGTGGCGTAGTCGGCCGCCGATGGCCGCGCCTGGAACCAGGCATCACCACTGAACGGCTGGGCCAGCAGGCGCGAACCGCGCACCTGGCCCTGCTCGTCGCGCAGCAAGCTGCCATTGGCCTGGTCGGGGAAGGCCACCTGGGCGATGCCGGTGACCGCCAGCGGATAGGCCACGCCGGTCACCAGGGTCATCAGCAACAACAGGCTCAGGGCCGGACGAAGATGGGTAGTCATGGATAGGTCCTCGAATTCACACCAGTTGCAGGGCGTTGAGCAGCAGGTCGATCAGCTTGATCCCGGCGAAAGGCACCAGCAGCCCGCCCAGCCCGTAGATCAGCAGGTTGCGCCGCAGCAGATGGGCGGCGCTGGCCGCCTTGACCCGCACCCCGCGCAAGGCCAGGGGGATCAGCACGACGATGATCAGCGCGTTGAACACGATCGCCGAGACGATGGCGCTCTGCGGGCTGGCCAGTTGCATCAGGTTGAGCACGCCCAGTTGCGGGTAGATCGCGGCGAACAGCGCCGGGAGAATGGCGAAGTACTTGGCCACATCGTTGGCGATGGAGAAGGTGGTCAGGGCGCCACGGGTCACCAGCAGTTCCTTGCCGACCTGGACCACGTCCAGCAGTTTGGTCGGGTCGCTGTCGAGATCGACCATGTTGGCCGCCTCGCGGGCCGCCTGGGTGCCGTCGTTCATGGCCATGCCGACATCGGCCTGGGCCAGCGCCGGGGCATCGTTGGCGCCGTCGCCGCACATGGCGACCAGGCGGCCTTCGTCCTGTTCCTGGCGGATCCGCGCCAGCTTCTTCTCCGGGGTGGCTTCGGCGAGCACGTCGTCCACGCCCGCTTCGGCGGCGATGGCGGCGGCGGTCAGCGGGTTGTCGCCGGTGACCATCACGGTGCGGATGCCCAGCTTGCGCAGTTCGGCGAAACGCTCGCGGATGCCCGGCTTGACCACGTCCTTGAGGTGGATCACGCCGAGCAGGCGCTTGTCCACGCAGACCAGCAACGGCGTGCCGCCACTCTGGGCAATCTTGTCCACTTCCCGGGCCAGGGCTGGCGGCAGGTCGAGGCGCTGCATGCCGACGAAGGCCAGCACCGAATCCACGGCGCCCTTGCGATAGCGGCGCGGGCCGAGGTCGATGCCCGAAAGGCGGGTTTCGGCGCTGAACGCCACCGGCTCGAACTGCCCGGCCACCGGCTCGACGAAGTCATGCAACTGACGCAGGAACTCGACGATCGACTTGCCTTCGGCAGTGTCGTCGGCCAGCGAGGCGAACAAGGCGCCCTCGCCCAGTTCCTTGGCGGTGATGCCGGGGGCTGCGTACACCGCGCTGCAACGACGGTTGCCGAAGGTGATGGTGCCGGTCTTGTCGAGCATCAGCACATGTACGTCACCCGCCGCTTCCACGGCGCGACCGGAACGGGCGATCACATTGAGGCGCACCAGGCGGTCCATGCCGGCGATACCGATGGCCGAGAGCAGGCCGCCGATGGTGGTGGGAATCAGGGTGACCAGCAGCGCTACCAGGAACACCGTAGGGATCGCGCCACCGGCGAAGTGGGCGAACGGCTGCAAGGTCACCACTACGATCAGGAAGATCAGGGTCAGGCCGATCAGCAGGATGTCCAGGGCGATCTCGTTAGGGGTTTTCTGGCGTTTGGCGCCTTCCACCAGGGCGATCATGCGGTCCAGGGTCGACTCGCCCGGGTTGCTGCTGATGCGCACCAGCAGCCAGTCGGAAACCAGCCGGGTGCTGCCGGTGACCGCCGAGCGATCGCCGCCGGATTCGCGGATCACCGGCGCGGACTCACCGGTGATCGCCGCCTCGTTGACCGCAGCGATGCCTTCGATCACCTCGCCGTCGCCGGGGATCATCTCGCCCGCTTCGACCCGCACTACATCGCCCTTGCGCAGGGCGGTGGCAGCGACCGTCTCGAAGCTGCCCGAGGCATTGCGACGGCGTGCGGTCAGGCCCTGGCTGCCGGCCTTGAGGCTGTCGGCGCGGGCCTTGCCGCGGCCTTCGGCGAGGGCTTCGGCGAAGTTGGCGAAGAGCACGGTAAACCACAGCCACAGGGCGATCTGCACCGCCACGCTGGTGGGTACGGTGCTGTCCGGCAACAGGCACAACAGGGTGGTGAAGATCGCGGTCAGCTCCACTACCAGCATCACCGGGGCGCGCTTGAGCTGGCGCGGGTCGAGCTTGACGAACGCCTGCACCAGCGCCGGTCGCCACAGGGCGGCGAAGGAGGTTTGCGCGGTGGTGCTCGGAGCCGTTTTCATTTCGCCAATCGGCATGTTCATGAGTCGCTCCTTAGAAGCCCAGGCTCAGGTGTTCGGCGATCGGGCCAAGGGCCAGGGCCGGGAGGAAAGTCAGGCCACCGACCAGGAGGATGGTGACCACCAGCAGGGTGACGAACAGCGGGCCGTGGGTCGGGAAGCTGTTCAGGCCGACCGGTGCGGTCTTCTTCAGCGCCAGGCTGCCGGCCAGGGCCAGCACCGGCAGGATGTAGCCGAAGCGGCCGATGAGCATGCCGAGGCCGATCATCAGGTTATGGAAGGTGGTGTTGGCGCCCAGGCCGGCAAAGGCCGAACCGTTGTTGGCGCTGGCCGAGGTGTAGGCGTAGAGCAACTGGCTGAAACCGTGCGCGCCAGGGTTGCTGACACTCGCCGCCGGGCCCGGCAAGGCGGTGGCCAGGGCGCCGAGAATGAGCACACCGACCGGCATCAC
Source organism: Pseudomonas sp. FG98 (assembly GCF_057808595.1). Taxonomy (NCBI): domain Bacteria; kingdom Pseudomonadati; phylum Pseudomonadota; class Gammaproteobacteria; order Pseudomonadales; family Pseudomonadaceae; genus Pseudomonas; species Pseudomonas sp. FG98. The sequence continues at coordinate 6,599 of NZ_JBMDIJ010000111.1, forward strand.
CAGCAGGGTCGCCACCAGCAGTTGCACCTCCCGCGCCTGGAGTTTCTTGCCGAGGTATTCCGGGGTGCGGCCGATCATCAGGCCGGCGAGGAACACCGCGATCAGCACGTTCAGCAACATGCCGTAGAGCCCGGCACCGACGCCGCCGAAGATCACTTCACCGACCATCATGTTGACCATCGCCACCATGCCGGTCAGCGGATTGAGGCTGTCGTGCATGGCATTGACCGAGCCGTTGGAGGCAGCGGTGGTGGTCACCGTCCACAGCACGCTGGCGGTGGTACCGAAGCGGCTTTCCTTGCCTTCCAGCGGCGCGCTCTGTTCCACCTGCGGGTTGCTCAGCGCCGGGTTGGGCTGGTACTCGGCCCACAGTGCGGTGGCGCCGCCGACCAGGAACAGGGCGAGCATGCCGGCAATGATCGCCCGGCTCTGGCGCAGGTCCTTGACGTAATGGCCGAAGGTGAACACCAGGGCCACCGGGATCAGGATGATCGACACCACTTCGAACAGGTTGCTCCAGGCCGTCGGGTTCTCGAACGGATGGGCCGAGTTGACGCCGAAGAAGCCACCGCCGTTGGTGCCCAGTTGCTTGATGGCGATCTGGCTGGCGGCCGGGCCGAGGGGAATGACCTGGTCGGCGCCCTGCAGGGTGACCGCGTGCACGTAGTCGCTGAAGGTCTGCGGCACGCCCTGCCACACCAGCAGCAACGCCAGCAGCAGGCACAGCGGCAGCAGGCCATAGAGGGTGGCGCGGGTCATGTCGGTCCAGAAGTTGCCCAGGGTGCCGACCGAGCGCCGGGCGATGCCGCGGCACAGAGCGACCAGCACGGCCAGGCCGGTGGCGGCGCTGACGAAGTTCTGCACGGTCAGGCCGAGCATCTGGCTCAGGTAGCTGAGGGAGGCTTCGCCGCTGTAGGACTGCCAGTTGGTGTTGGTCATGAAACTGACCGCGGTGTTGAAGGCCAGCGACCACTCCTGGCCGGGCAGGTGTTGCGGGTTCAGCGGCAGGTAGCCCTGCAGCAGCAGTACGGCGAACAGCAACAGGAAGCCGGCGAGGTTGAACACCAGCAGGGCCAGGCTGTACTGCTTCCAGTTCTGTTCCTGCCCGGCATCGACCCCGGCGATGCGGTAACAGGCCCGCTCCACCGGCCCGAGTACAGGAGTCAGCCAGGTGCGCTGGCCTTCCATCACCTTGTAATAGAAACGCCCGAGCCACGGCGCCGGCAGCAGCACCAGAGCGAAGAACGCCAGGAGCAATGCGTAATCTTGACTGTGCATGGCCGCTCCTAGCCGCGATCGGCGCGCAGCAGCGCGGCCATCAGGTACACCAACAACGCCACCGCCAGCAGCAGTGACACCCCGTCCAGAATGCTCATGAGAAATCTCCGTCCAGCGGCACCTGCCGCGTAGGAAAATTCTCCATCTGGGTGGCGTAAAGGGACGAGATCGACAGGGTTTGCGGCGCATAAAGAATGCGTAAAATCGCAGCCTTCACCTTTGTCCTGGAGGACTACCAAGCCCATGAACCTGACCATCACCCCGGTCACCGCCGAGGACTACCCGGTACTGATCGACATCTGGGAAGCCTCGGTACGGGCCACCCATGATTTTCTTCCCGAGGCCAATATCCAGCGGCTGCGCCCGCTGATCCTCGACGTCTACTTCGACGCCGTGACCCTGCGCGCCGCTCGCGACGCGTCCGGCCGCCCGCTCGGCTTTGCAGGCGTACACGAAGGCAAGCTGGAAATGCTGTTCATCGACCCCGCCCATCGCGGCACCGGCGTGGGCAAGGCCCTGCTGGCCCTGGCCATCGCCGAGCTGGGCGTGCGCGAAGTGGACGTCAACGAACAGAACCCGCAGGCGGTGGGTTTCTACCTGCACCAGGGGTTCCAGGTCACCGGTCGCTCGGAACTGGACGGCCAGGGCGAACCCTTCCCGCTATTGCACCTGAACCTGGTGGCCCCGCAGGGGGCCGCCTGACCCTTGATTCGATGCACCATTCACAACTCAGATAGCCCTCTCTTGCATAGATCGAATCGATATCGGTTATAAGCTAATTCGATACAAATATATTTGGGCATAAAAACATCCGTTATGCTGCGCCCGCCCCGTCGATAAAGAGCGTGTCAGGTAGCGTATGGATGTAGGTTCGTTTGGTTTCACCATTGCAGGTCTGGTTGTAGGTTTCATCGTCGGCATGACCGGCGTTGGCGGCGGTTCGCTGATGACCCCGATCCTGCTCTGGTTCGGTATCAACCCGGCTACCGCAGTGGGCACCGACCTGCTCTACGCGGCCATCACCAAGGCCAGTGGCGTCTGGGTCCACGGCAAGCAGAAGAACATCGACTGGGCCATCACCGGCTGGCTGGCCCTCGGCAGCGTGCCGGCGGCAGCGGCGACCCTGTGGTTCCTCAGCACCCTGCACACCGACACCGCAGCGCTCAACGCCATCATCAAGCAGGGCCTGGCGGTGGTGCTGATCCTCACCGCGCTGGCGATCCTGTTCAAATCCAAACTCCAGGCCTTCGCCAGCAAGCATGCCGGTGACCGCTACCACCTCAGCGGCCGCAGCCTGAATATCCTCACCGTGATTACTGGTGTAGTGCTGGGTGTGATGGTCTCGCTGACCTCCATCGGCGCAGGTGCACTGGGCACCGTGGCGTTGTTCCTGCTCTACCCGTACCTGGTCACCCGCCGCCTGGTCGGCACCGAAATCGCCCACGCCGTACCGCTGACCCTGGTCGCCGGGCTGGGGCATGCGAGCATGGGGAACATGGACTGGTCGTTGCTGGGGTATCTGCTGCTGGGGTCGCTGCCGGGGATCTATATCGGTAGTCATCTGACCGGGCGGATTTCGGATGGCGTGCTGCGGCCTTGTCTGGCGGGGATGTTGTTGTTGATTGGGTACAAGTTGGCGTTTTGAAAACGTCTTGAACAGGAAGGGCCGCTTTGCGGCCCTTCTTGTTTTCTGGTCAGACCTGAGACTGTCTGACGCCCTTCAACAACGACTCCACCAGCGCCTGGCTGATCTCCAGCGCATGCTGGGTGGCCCAGGCCAGACCCTGGACCGGCTTGCCGCCGGATTCGCAGAGTTGGTAGTTGGTTTCATAGGCCGAGGCCAGGGACAGGCTGAGGTGCACGAGGGCATCTTCCAGGCTGGCGCCTTCGCAGACGGCGAACAGGGGTGGATGAGTGTCGTTGCAGGTGGCGAAATGGGTGTGGGCGGTACGGGGTGGATCGGGGACAGACTTTTCCATTGCACAACTCCTACGTTCGGTGGAGCCGCCAGCAACGTGACCAAACGATGGGTGGCGACTGTGTGCAGGTTGGTCAACCGGGGAACTTAGGAAAACCCGGCGCACCCGAGGGCGCCCCGCACACAGCCGCCATAACGGAACAGCAGACAAGGATGCCTGCCGAATCGGACGTAGCGCCTGCGCTTCTTAAGTTCGTGAAAACAGGTGACCAAACCTGATCGCCAGAAAATGGCGACCGACGCAGCCTAGGTGCCGATTTCCAGATGCGCAACGTCAAACGAGGCGCGGAAGTATGATTGGGAAATTGCCTACATAAAAGTCGGAAATAGAGGGAATTTCGTAGCGGTATGCGACACCTTTTGGTCGCAAAACCTCTGTTCGACTCGGTCACTGTGGAAGCTGGCTTGCCAGCGATGGTCAAGGGTATCTACAGATCTATTGGAGATGAACGACTGTCAGGAAATCACAAGAAAGGCCGCCAAGAAACCCGACGGCCTTTAGGAAAACTCACACAACATCCGAAGATGAGCGACTTTTGGCCGGAAGAGCTCGATTTGCAGCCGCCGGTTATTGGATAGCCAAGGCGAAGCCTTAGTTATCATGCCCTACGAGCGTACCTCTCCTGCAACAGCTAATAAGTACCGGCGCATCACCTACTGATTTTGACCGGATAAACAGAATGGTCATTTGCGCCGTTTTCTTGGCTTGCCCACGAAAGCGAGTCTTCACGTATCCGAATTGACGTTTGATCACTCGGAATGGATGTTCGACCTTCGCCCGGGTCTGCGCTTTGACCCTCTTGATCCTGCATCTGGCTTTGTAAAGCACGCTGCGTTTGCTCATGTGCTTGTAGGTGCTACGACGAGCCGCAATCTGCCAGATCACCGGCCGCCCTTTATGCTCCGGTCGTTTCTTCACGCCGGTATAACGCGCAAACTGATGCTTATCCAGCAGGTGCCGGAAATTTATGATCGTCGTGTCTTCGAGGATAGGAGCGCTGAGCGTCAGCCGAGCAAACTGGCGCATCGAAGTGATCTCGTACAGCGCCTCTTCCATGGTTGGATCGCTCAACGAGAACCAGTTCTGCAGCAGGTGAACACGCAGCATGACTTCCAGTGGATACGGCTTGCGACCACCGCCGGCCTTTGAGTAATGCGGCTCGATCAATGCCACCAAACCGCGCCATGGCACCACCTGCTCCATCTCTGCCAGAAACGCTCGCGACGGGTTTGCTTGCGCTTACCAGCTTACTCGGAATCGGAGAAGCTAATCTGACTCATGGGATGGACGGCTTGTAGAGGGCAGTTGGAAGGAGGAATATCTCTGCACAGTTCAGATAGCATGTGCTGGCTTTATCGGAGAACCCTTAAAGACATGGAATTTAGTTCAGAGGTGTTGAGAGCGAAAGCGGCTAAAAAGCGATATCAAGACTCTTGTCTGGGCACCATCGAAACTTGCAATACCTACATATGATGTAATCGCTTTGCGATTAAAAAGTGGAAACGACGCGAAGCACGTAATTCAATACCTGAGTCCGCGATTCACATCAATGCGAAAGACTTCAGATAACGGTAGAGTCATGGAGGGCGTTATGAAAATATTCGAAGCTACAGCAGATCAGATTTCTAGGCTCAAGGATTTTCAGTTAGTAGATTTGCTGCGTAGGTTAATATCGGCCGAGCTGAAAAAGCATGGAATCCCTTTGGCCGCTGGGGCAGCTTCAGCTCAGCTAAACATTCCTGATGGTGGCGAGGATGGTCGTGTGGCATGGAAAGGCGGCCCTGTAAATACTGACTTCTTGCCTCACAGATACACTATTTTCCAATGTAAAAGAACCGATCCAGGCCCTGCAGCTCTAAAAGCTGAAGTATGGAAGAAGTCCTCCCAAGGAAAGGGGGTAAGGCGAGAGTTGAACGAAGCGATTGTACAAGCTTTAAAGAAGGGAGGAGCTTATATCGTCGTCACGGGAAGCGCTGTTGTCGGGACGAACGTTACTCGCCGAATTGAGGCTATTAAGGAGGGCGTTCGTGATGCTGGCGGGGAACCTTCAAAACTGGCTGCGATAGAAATCATCGACTCTAATAAGCTCGCGAGCTGGACTACAAGCCACCCATCCGTCGCTCTGTGGTTAAACTCGGAAATCAGGGATATCCACCTGCATGGATTTCGTAACTTCGAGGCATGGTCTCTCGACAAGAAGCTAAAAGAAGTAGCATTTCAATGCCTCAATGAAGAGCGATTCTTAATACGCGGATCTTCTTTCAGAAACTTGAAAAAAGATCATAGCAACATCCAAGACCGGCAAAGTGTTGAGTCTTTGGGTCCTATGCTAGAGGTGTTTTTTCAGGGATATGGAAAAGCCCTCCGGGTCGTAGGTCCCTCTGGCTATGGAAAGACACGACTTGTGCATGAATTACTCACACAGGCGAATGGGCGCGCGCAAGATTTCCTGGATCAGAAAAAAGTTATATATGCAATGCATGATGACGTAAAAGACATAATTATCAATATTGCAAGAGAGCTAAACGATTCAGGATCTAACTGCTTATTGATAGTGGATGACTGCTCTGACGATGTCCATATGCGAATTTGGGATGCAATGGGTTACGGCGGCAACGGCTTGCAGCTTATAACCTTAGGTGTTGAAGAAAAGAAAATCGATATAGAGAAAAATTTATTCATTGAGGTATTACCCGCCTCCAACGAATTAATCGAGGGAATTGCCAAAGATATTTTTAGAGATACCCCAACATTTGATTCTGTATTTGTTCGCGAATTGGCACAAGGCTTTCCAAGAATGGCGGTTTTAGCGGCGCATGCTGCTAAAGATGGAGATCTTGAGTTAGCATCTGCCGAAGCACTAATCGACCGAATTATATGGAATGGGAGAGAACCAAATGACGAAGCTTTGTTTGCTCTTCAGACATTGAGTCTATTTACAGCGCTTGGTATCGAAAATAATGCAAGTGAAGAGCTAGATGAAATCTCAAATTTCATCGATTGCAAGTCGCAATCCTTATTCCGGATCTTTAGCAGCTTCCGAGACCGCGGCATTGTTTTACGGCGGGGAGACTTTGCAGAAGTTCAACCACTCCCTCTGGCGATGCGACTCGCAAACGCTTGGTTAGCATCAATGCCGAGAGGTACGCTTGAACGGCTATTTCGCGAAATAAGACCGAAACTCCAGCTTAGACTTGCTGGACGCTTACGCTGGGTGTCTTGGTCTACGCAGGTGAGTAGCGCAGCGGAAAAATTACTGGATGAGCTATTGGAAACCAAGGCTGATTTGGACACTGACCATGGGTCGAAGTTACTTGATCGCTTTGTCCACTTGGCACCTGATAGAGTTATGCACCATTTAAACAGGCTTCTTGGATCATCAACAATAGAAGAATTGGAAAGCTTTAACTCTGGCAGGCGCCATACAGTGTGGGCTTTGGAGAAACTGGTGTTCAGAAAAGAGACCTTCCCTGACGCCGCCAATTTACTAATGAGGCTCGGAGCGGCGGAGAATGAAGACTGGGGAAATAATGCCACCGGTCAATTCAAATCGCTTTTCAAACTTCATCTTTCAGGCACAGAAGCCGATCCAAAAATGAAACACGAGCTATTGAACGATGGTCTAAACAGCCCTGACCCGAGAATTCGTAAAATATGTATTGATGCACTTGAAAGCATGCTGACAACTCATCACTTCTCTCGTTCGGGTGGTCAAGAGCGAATCGGAGTTTCGGAACCGTTGAATGATTGGTCACCGAAAACTTATGGTGAAATATTCGATTACTATCGGTTTGCGTTAGATCGACTAAACAAAATAGCACTTGATGATACTGACTCCTTCCAAGAGCTAGCTCTTGGCCATATTGAAATTCATTTGCGAGGGCTATTTCAGATTCCCGCGATAATTGATGAGGTTGTCGCGGTGGTTCGAGGAATTAAGGAGTCTAGACCTCGGTGGCATCAAGGGATTTCATCAGTAGGTGATTGGTTGTATTTCGATCAAATTGATTACCCTGAGGACTATATAGCTCGTCTGCGACTGCTATACGACGAGCTTATGCCAGAGGGTTTAATCGAGAAAATCATGCTATATAGTGCCGGCTGGCGGCTAGAGCTTCGCGACCCCGACAAAACTTATAGCAGAGATAGCACTTTAGACTTGCACTACTCTCAAAGAATAATCGAAAAACTTATTGAGAGCTGCCCAAGGAACGCCAGCTACTTCAATCCGTTAATAGAGGAGTTTTCAGGCGGCAGCTATCATAATTCTCCCATGGCGCTTGCCTTGCTTGCGACACATGTTAGGGACCCAGAAAATCTAATCACGCAAACCGCATGCTATCTCGAAAGTGACAAGTTCACAGAAACAATTGTAGAAATGCTACGCGCCATTATTTCCGGCATAAACAGAAACGATGGTGCAGCAGCGCGCGCTCACCTTGAGGCATTATTGGATATAGATAAGCTTACTCCGCACACAGTCGAGCTTATGTTGTCCGTAGGAATAGATGAGCCATTTTTTGTCATGATAATAGATCGTCTAAGCGCCAAAATCATCAACCCAAAACATACTAACTTTCTGGGAGCACAAGATCTTTTGCGCGCGCTTAACCCTAGTCTCGTAGAAAAGTTTGTTAATGTACTTATTGACCTAGGTGCAGAAGGAACGTGGGCAGCCATCGATTTTCTACTGTACTCTTTAAATTTCACGGATGCATTAGAGCAGCAGGAAGGGAATCTAATAAAACTTGTAACGACTCATCCCTACCTTTTAGATAAGGCCCGGCCTGCTCAGATGGACTCATACCACTGGTCAACTTTGATTAAAAAACTTTTTGAAAACGGTCTTGTAGATAAAAAATTCGCGGAAAAATGCGTACGCCTCATAAACTCCGTCATAAATGTTTCGGATTATTCATTTCAACTCAACTTCGCCGGACAGGCCCGAGAAGTCCTATCCGACATCGCAAAAACTCACCCCGAAATTCTCTGGGAGATATATACCGAGCAATTACACTCACTGACTAATTCGCAACGTTATAGGCTTTCAAATTTATATGGACCTGAACATGGCCATCCTTCTAATGCGGGGGTTCTGGATCTGATTCCTACTCATCTTGTTTTACCCTGGGTGGTTGAGAGTCGGGCGGAAAGGGTTCCCATTGTACTGGGATGGATAAGAATATTTGAGACAGCCGAGTCTAGCGCGGATTGGGATTCTAAATTTTTGAGCTTTGTCGAGCAGTACGTATATGAACCGGCAGAGATGAGAGCGATAGCATCCAGACTTACGACAGGCACCTGCTGGGGATCCTTTGCAAATAAACTTGCACCAGAGTTAGAAAGGCTCGACCGGCTTGGTAAGAAAATTAAAAACCCCGTGATTATTCGATGGATCGCTGATATGCGGCAAAGACTTGATCGCAGTATCGAGTCGACTAGGCGCGATGATGAAAACCGCGAGGTTGGCTTGCAATGCTAACCATGTTGACTTTCTTCTAAGTTTTATAGTGAGTTTTAAAAAGGGGAGATTTAATCCTCCCCTTTTCAGAGGATTGGCTAACGCTTTTGGCTGTTTATTGGGTGGCGACTGTACGCGGATTGGTCAACCGGGATTACAGGAGCATTATCCGGCGCACCCGAAGGTGCTCCGCGCACAGCCGCCATGACAGCAGCCAACGCGCTCAACGATGAAGATGAGCGACTCCAAATAATCGACAGGTGACAAAACCTGATCGCCAGAAAATGGCGACCGACGCAGCCTAGGTGCCGATTTCCAGAAGCGCAATGTCAAACGAGGCGCGGAAGTATGATTGGGAAATTGCCTACATAAAAGTCGGAAATAGAGGCAGTTTTGTAGCGGTATGCGACACCTTTTGGCCGCTAGAACCCTGTTTGACGTGGTCACTGTGAGAATTGGCTTACCGGCGATAGCGGTAGTGAATTCACCGACGTCATCGCTGGCAAGCCAGCTCCCACAAGGACCGCACCGAGCACAGATACTGTGGCTGGCCAAGAACCCTGTGGGAGTCGGCGTTGCCGACGATGAGGCCATCCGCCTCGACATCGA
>NZ_JBMDIJ010000112.1:0-15855 GCF_057808595.1 Pseudomonas sp. FG98
ATGCGCCGTGTGGACGGCGCTCGATCTTGAGGGCGCTAGAAAAACACCGGCATGCGCTTCGCGATGCGCCGCGCGGACGGCGCTCGATCTCAAGAGCACCAGAAAAACCTCGGCATGCGCTCGTAGAACCCAAAACGCTCTTCACTGTTGACTCCAACGACCGCCTCCACGCATTATCCGCCAGCACTTCTTCGCAACGGATCACCCATGATTCCCCATACCGACCTCATGCTGACTGCCCAGGGCCTCCATGCCCAGGCCGGCGCATGCGTGTCCGTTGCCAAGAAATCGAAGAAACAGCCGCTCATTTGACCGGGGCGCTGTCCCGTCAGATGAGCTGACAGGACAGATGGCGCCAGGTCTCCTCCCCGCTTGATTTCCCTCTTCTCCTCTGACGTCGACCAGACGGTCTTTCCGAGGAGTAATGCATGTCTGATTTCCGTGGTATCTGGGTTGCCCTGGCGACACCCTTTCGTTCGGGCCATATCGATCATGAGGCGCTGCATGGCCTGGTGACCCATTTGCTGGCCGACGGTGTGAGAGGCCTGGTGGTCTGCGGCACCACCGGCGAAGCCGCTGCCCTGAGCAAGGACGAGCAACTGGAGGTGCTGGACGCGGTGCTGCAGATCGCCGCGCCGAAGCAGGTGATCATGGGGCTGTCGGGCTACAACCTGCAGGAGCTGCTGGCGTTCCAGCAGAAGATCCAGAGCCGCGACATCGCCGGCGTCCTGGTCCCGGCGCCCTGCTATATCCGCCCGTCGCAACAGGGCATCGAAGCGTTCTTCCAGACCATCGCCGATGCGTCGTCGGTGCCGCTGGTGCTCTACGACATCCCCTACCGCACCGGCGTGCGCATCGAGCGGGAGACCCTGCGCCGGATCGTGCGCCACCCGAACATCGCCGCCGTGAAGGATTGCAGCGGCGATCTCGAAACCACCCTGGCGCTGATCGAGGACGGCCATGCCCAGGTGCTGGCCGGCGAGGACCTGCAGATATTCGGCAATCTCGCCCTGGGCGGCGCCGGGGCGATCTCGGCCTCCGCGCATATCCGCGCGGACCTTTATGTGCAGATGATGGATGAACTGGACAAGGGCGACCTGCCTGCTGCCCGTGCCACATTCCGACGCTTGCAGCCATGGATCCGGGTGGCCTTTGCCGAGCCCAATCCGGCGGTGGTGAAGGCGGCGCTCAGTGTCCTGGGGCTGATCGCCAATGAACTGCGCGAGCCCATGCAACCCTGTGGCCCCGCGACCATGGCGCGCCTGCGCGAGGTGCTCCAGCCACTGGATCGTAGGAGCTGCTTCAGCTGCGAAGGACCGCGCTAGCGGTCCCCAAGACCATCCAATACGAGCTTATGCCGTGGATTCACGGTTTTTGCGACCGCTGCGCGGTCCTTCGCAGGCAAGCCAGCTCCTACGCACGGTCGGCAGCAACCTCCGCCGCGATCAGGCTCCCCGGCGGTGGCTGGCGACGGAAATGAGCGGCCACACCAGCAAGGATCGCATCGGCGATCCTGCGCTGGTGGCGGGCATCATGCAGGCGCCGGCAGTCGCCGACATTGGAGATGAACCCGGTTTCTACCAGGATCGACGGCACCGCCGCCGACTTGAGCACGGCGAACCCGGCCTGCTCGACCCTGGACTGATGCAGGCTCGACACCTCGCCCAGTTGCGCCAGCACCTGGTGACCAAGATCCAGGCTGGTGGAAATGGTGGCGTTCAGCGACATGTCGAGCAGCACGCCAGCGACCATCGGATCATCCTTTTGCAGCTTCACCGCCAACCCGCCGCCAACGCTGTCGGCACCGTTTTCCCGATCCGCCATCCAGCGCGCCATGGACGAACTCGCCCCTCCCTGGGACAGGGCAAAGACCGACGCACCCGATGCGGTAAGCCGCGGGGCAGCATCGGCATGTACGGAAACGAACAGATCGGCATTCAGGCGCTGGGCCAGTTCGGCGCGCTTGCGCAATGGAATGAACACGTCATCGGAACGCACCAGGCGAGCCTTGTAGCCCTTCTGTGCGTTGATTCGCTTGGCCAGCAGCGTGGCGATCTGCAAGGCGACGATCTTTTCCTGTTCGCCTTTGGCCCCCACCGCTCCCGGATCCTTGCCGCCGTGTCCGGCATCGACCACCACCAGCAGGTCGCGGCCGGACCTGCCCTTCGCTGCTGGCGCTGCCACGGCCGACTGCCCGCTCAGCAGCAGTTCCAGCGCGTGACCATTCCCCGGCTTGAGCGTGCCACGGATGCCTGTGCTGGCCAGATCCAGGACGATCCTGAGATCGCCGCCTGGCGTCGTTCCGCTGCGAATGGCGAGAACCGGGCTGCCCTGCAGAACCAGGTTGTTCAACGGCGCATCGAGCACCGCCTGTTGAAGGTCGATTACCAGGCGTGGCGGTGATTCCAGGCTGAAGCTGTTCGCCAGCACTGGGCCGCTAAGATCGAACAGGAGTCTGGTGGTGCCTGCGGAGCGATCCAGCGTTACCCGGCGCACCCGCTGCGCGGCCTGGGCCGTCAGCGAGACAGGTAGCACCAGGCCAGCCATCAGGAGTTTCAACAAGCTGCGTCTGTCCATACACTTTCCACGTGCGCCTCACCGCAGCGAGACCGATACCGTTGATCAAAGTGTTATAACGTAACAATTTGTACCTTCACCGCTCAAGCCCCGGATACGCGCGGCACTATCGATTCCTTTGGGAGCTTCACATGCAGATCATCGAATGCAGCATCAAGGACTTGGACCAGGCCGCGACGCTGTTCAACCAATACCGGATCTTCTACGAACTGCCCAACGACCTGGAAAAGTCCCGGGTCTTCCTCCAGGCCAACCTGCAACAGCGCCGTTCACGGATTTTCCTGGTCCTGGACAACGATGGCCGTGCGGTCGCATTCGCCCAGCTCTACCCCGCGCTGTGCTCCCTGGCCATGAAGCCCTTCTACTGGCTCTACGACCTGTTCGTCGCGCCCGAAGCACGCAAAAGTGGCCATGCCCGCCAATTGATGAACCACCTCACCACCCTGCTCACCGCAGAAGGTGCCGACCGCATCAGTCTTGATACCGCCACCTCGAACAAGGCGGCCCAGGCGCTATACGAATCCCTCGGCTATCAGCGCGAGGCCGAGTTCCTGACCTTCCACAAGTACCTGGGCAAAAGCGCCGAGACTTAAGGTCGCTGTGTTCAGGACGGGTACACCCGGCAGATCGCCTGGGCAATCTGCCGGGCCGCCGCCTCGACCGTCCCCTCGTTACGGCACAACGTCCATCCCTGCTGTGCCGCCACCCGCTCGAACGCCTCGCTGCAGGCCACATGCTCGTCCAGCCGGGAAATCACCGTGCTGCCCAGCCCACGGGAGCGCCCCGCTGCCCTTGCCCATGAAATCTGCGGGTCGGTGACTACCCCAACATGCAGGTCGGGCACCTGCACCTGATGTTCGAGGTTCAGCTTCAGGATCCCGGCAAAGGGCACCATCCGCCGGAATGCGGCATCCGACGGGTACCAGCGATCGATCAGGATGATGCTGTCCGCCGGCTGTTCGGGCAGTACGTGGCGGGAGATCCAGGCACGGCTTTCGGCCAGGCGCTGGCAGACCTGCCACTCCAGGTCGCGGTCGGGGCGCCGGGCCAGTTCATTGACCAGGGCCATGGTCTGCGCCCGGTACGGATCGTGATTTCGCTCGCTAAGCCGGATGACCTTGTGCTCGCCCGTCCTCAAGACTTTGGTCACGGCCTCCAGCAGCGTGGTCTTGCCGGTTCCCTTGGGACCATCGAAGGACACGAACAGCGAACGATTGATTGGCATGGTGACTCTCGCAGCGGGGGCGGCGGAATTGTACAGGGAGCGCACCGGCAACGCGTGGCTGCGACAGCCGACCCGATAATTCGTTCAGTAGCCGCCTTGCAAAAGCCTCACGACCGACTAAGTTTGAGACAACCGTCGATAAAGCCATCAAAACAATATCACTCTGCCGGAGCTTTTTTATTCCGCCCAAGCATTAAGACTCTGCCTTAAAACACTGAAACGGAAATCAGTCATAACAATATCAAGAGGGATGCTTGATGAAGCGCGGCCTTTGGCATCGTGTGCTCTCCAAACGGGCGCCTGCCGATCATTTCTGGGTGTCACTTTTCTGCTTCGCGGGCCTGGTGATCGCCAGCTTTCTGCTGTTCGAACAGCAAATCCAGGACTTCCTCGGTCATCTGGACCTTTATCTCCCCACTACCCCCGCCCAACAGCTGAACCTGGCGCTGCTGCTGATCGCGCTGCTGGCCCTGGATGTGGTACTGCCGGTGCCGTCGAGCGTGGTGGCCTTGCTGGCCGTGGCGGCGCTGGGCAGCGTCGGCGGTTACCTGGTGATCTTCATCGGCCTGTGCCTCGGGGCCTGGCTGGGCTATGCGCTGGGCGCGGGTTATTTCCGCGTACTGTCCGGCCGCCTCGGCCTGCATCAGCGCAAGCCGGGGCAAATGGCCTACCGCCTGGGCACGCTGTCGCTGGTGTGTCTGCGCGGTGTGCCGGTGCTGGCCGAGACCTCGGTGGTCGCCGCCGGCATGCAGCGCTATCCGCTACGCACCTTCGTGCTGGTCACCACCCTGGCCAATGCCGGACTGGCTCTGGCCTATAGCGCCATCGGCAGCTTGCTGGTCGAGGAAAACGCACTGCTGGTGACCCTGCTGGCCAGCATGGTCCTGCCAGGGTTGTTCATCGCCGGCTACAGTCTGCTCAGGAAACTGCGCAAGCCCGCCAGCAAAGGCACCCTGCGCGGCCGCTTCGAGGTCAGCTACGACTATCCGGTGCTGTTCACCGATCACCTGTTCGACCCGGACAACCACTGCCTGCACCAGCAACTGACCGCCGGCCAGCACACCCCGGTAACCGTACTGATCTTTGCCGATGAGCAGCTACTGCAGTGCAATCCGCAGTTGGCCGGACAGATCGACACCTGGTTCGCCACCCACGCCAGCGACCTGCGCCTGCAGGCCGCGCCAATCGCCGTCGCTGCCGGCGAACTGAGCAAGACCGCCGAGGTACTGCAACAGCTGTACGCCGACATGCTGCACCATGGCCTCGACCGCCACTGCTATGTCCTGGCCATGGGCGGTGGTGCCCTGCTCGATTCGGTGGGCTATGCCTGCGCCACCTTCCATCGCGGCATCCGCCTGATCCGCATCCCCACCACGGTGCTGGCGCAGAACGATGCGGGCATCGGGGTCAAGAACGGCATCAATGCCTTCGGCCAGAAAAACTTGCTGGGTGCCTTCTACCCCGCTAACGCCGTGATCAACGACTTCCAGTTGCTCGCCAGCCTCAGCCGCCGCGACCAGATCGCCGGACTGGCCGAAGCGGTCAAGGTGGCGCTGATCAAGGACGAGGCGTTCTTCCAATGGATGGAGCAGCAGGCCGACGCCCTCGCCCGCTTCGATCACCCGGCCAGTCGCCATGCCATTCGCCGCTGCGCCGAGCTGCACCTGGGGCACATTACCGGCGCCGGTGATCCCTTCGAACGCGGCAACGGCCGACCCCTGGACTATGGCCACTGGGCCGCGCACAAACTGGAAAACCTCAGTCAGCACCGCCTGCGCCATGGTGAAGCGGTGGCCGTGGGCATGGCCCTCGATGCGTTGTACGCCAATGCCCTGGGGCTGCTGGGCGATACCGACAGCGAGCGGGTCATGGGCCTGCTGCAAAAGCTCGGCTTCAACCTGTGCCCGCCGGAGCTGACGGCGAGGGATGCCCAGGGGCGCTTGCTGGTCATGCTTGGCCTGGAGGAGTTCCGCCAGCATCTGGGCGGCCAGTTGTCCATTCCCCTGCTCAACCGCATCGGGGGTTCCATCGACCTGCACGAGATCGATGACCGCAAGATGGAACAGGCCCTGCTCCGCCTGGCCAGCCGCGGTGCCATGACACTGCCCCTGGGCGAAGGCTACGCACAATGAGCCAGGCCTCGAACATCAAGACCTGGATGACCCTGGGCCGGGTCTCCAACCTGCCGACGGTATGGACCAACTCCCTCGCCGCCGCCTTGCTCGCCAGCAGTGCCGGCGCCCTGGCGCCGCCGTCGTCGCTGGTATGGATCCTGCTGCTGGTCACCCTGTCGCTGCTGTACCTGGCCGGCATGCTGCTCAACGACCTGCTGGATGCCGACTGGGATCAACAGCACGACAATCCCCGGCCCATTACCCTGGGCCTGGTCAGCCGCCGCCAGGTGCGCCTGGCCACCCTGCTCCTGCTCGCCCTGGCCGGTGCCTCGGCACTGGGCCTGAGCCAGTTGATCGAGCAACCGCGCTGGCTGCTCGGCAGCATCACCCTGCTGGTCGGCTGCATCCTCGGCTACAACCTGCTGCACAAGAAGTACGTGCACAGCGTCTGGCTGATGGGCGCCTGCCGCTCGGCCCTGTACCTGACCGCTGCCGCCAGCCTGGCAGTACCGCCGGAGCCCATCTGGCTGTGCGCGATCCTGCTCGGCGTGTACATCAGCGGGCTGACCTACCTGGCCAGCCAGGAACACCGTAACCAGCTGATCAGCCGCCTGCCCCTGCTGCTGATGCTCAGCCCGCTGGCCTTGGCGATCTACGCCGACACCCTGTGGTTCTGGCCGCTGTTGCTGCTGTGGCTCGGTTGGCTCGGCAAGCACTACTGGCAGCACCTGGCCAACCCGCAGCAACTGAAGGTCCGTGCCTTCATCGGTGCCGGCCTGGCCGCCCTGCCGCTGTTCGATGCCCTGGTCATGGCCGTGGCCAACCAACCCCTGGGCAGCCTGTTCTGTGTCCTGGTGTTCTTCCTGCTTCCCCACTTTCAGCGCTGGGTCAAACCGACATGATCAAGGACGTCACGCCGTCGCCAACGACGACGCTCGAAATGCGCCACGAACAGTTGGCCAAGGGCAATCAGCTACTGGCCGGGTTGCTCGACGAACATGAACTGGCCTGGTGGCAGGAGGCGCAGCAACGCCTGGAGCCCACGGCGGATGCCAAGACGGGTGCGTTGCTCAGTAGCCTGTGCAAGCGTCATCTGCGCGAGCAGGCGGTGCCCGACAGCCCGGCTTGGAGCACCATCGAGCTGGCACGCGTGCTGTTGATGGCCCAGGTGCTCGTCCATCAGCCGCACGAAGAGGTACTGCGCCAGTTGTTCCACTGGGGCGACGACCGCGAAAAAGCCGCGTTGCTCAAGGCTCTCGATTGGTTCGACCGCCACGGTAGCTGCCTGGAACTGGCCCTGCTGGCCGGGCGTACCAGCAACCCCCAGGTATTCGCCGCCCTGGCCCTCGATACCCCCTACCCCTTGCGCCACTACCCGGAACGGGCTTTCCAGCAATTGGTGCTGAAAGCCCTGGGCATGGGCCTGGACGTCAGCCGCCTGGTCGGCCTTGAGCAACGCCACGGCGTCGACCTCAACCAGTTGGCCCTCGACCTGCTGGACGAGCAGCTCGCCGCCGAGCGTGCGGTGTCTCCCGGCCTGCCCCGGCTGATCGCCTTCGACCTGCTCAGCCCGGCCCAGCGCCAGCGCTTGGCAGGGCTGTACCAGCAGCAACGCCTGCCCACGGAATGGCGCGAGTACCTCGCCGAGCCTTGAGCAGCACGCAAAAACCCAAACGAATACCCGATCACCCTCTGCCCTTGATGAGGATTCACCATGCCCAAGTATTTCGACCCGCACATCCATATGGTCAGCCGTACCACCGACGACTACCAGAACATGGCGGCCGCCGGCATCACCGGAGTGATCGAGCCGGCCTTCTGGCAGGGCCAGGCCAGGACCAGCGTCGGCAGTTTCGTCGACTACTTCGACATGCTGCTGGGCTGGGAGCGCTTCCGCGCCAGCATGTTCGGCATCCACCATTTCTGCACCATTGGCGTGAATCCCAAGGAAGCCAACGACCGCAAGGTGGCCCAGGAAGTACTGGACCTTCTGCCGCTCTACCTGGTGAAGGACGGCGTGGTCGCGGTCGGTGAAGTCGGCTACGACGACATTACCCCCGAGGAAGACTGGTTTCTCGCCAAACAGATCGATCTGGCCAAGCAGTTCAACCTGCCGGTGCTGGTGCACACCCCGCACCGCGACAAGATCGGCGGCACCAAGCGCACCCTGGCGGTGATTCGCGAAGTCGGTATCCCCGAACACCTGGTGATCATCGACCACCTCAACGAACTGACCTTGCCACTGGTGATGGAGACCGGCTGCTGGCGTGGCCACTCGATCTACCCCAATACCAAGATGTCGGAACAGCGCATGGTCGCCCTGCTGCAGCAGTACGGCACGGAAAAGATGGTGGTCAACAGTGCCGCCGACTGGGGCATCAGCGATCCGCTCAAGGTGCCGAAGACCGGCCAGGCCATGCTCGACGCCGGCTTTACCGAGGCCCAGGTCGAACAGGTGCTGTTCCACAACCCGGTGGACTTCTTCGCCCAGAGCGGCCAGTTGGACAAAGCCCTGGTCAGCACCCCGCTGCCCATCGACCAACGCCGCCAGTGGCAGGACAACTCCGCCCTGCGTGGCCAGGAGCCGGTGGTCAAATGAACGGCTGGAGCGCCGGCCAGGTCGGCTATTGCAGCAATGTGCACGCGGTCCGCGACCTGGCCGGGCTGCGCGCCTCCATCGAACGGCATTTCCAGGACGTACGCAGGATGCGCCGCCTGGCCACGCAGGACAGCGGTTTGTGGGTCTGTGCCCAGGCTGCCGCCGAGCTGCAGCACAAATTGGCGCATGCGGACTTTATGGAACTGCTGGAACAGAGCGGCCTGCGCCTGACCTCGTTAAACGGTTTTCCCTACGGTCAATTCCATGAAGGCGCGGTGAAAGCCGAGGTCTACCTGCCCGACTGGTCGATGCCGGAGCGCCTGACCTACAGCCTGAACCTGGCGCGGCTGCTGGCCAGGTCGTTGCCGCCCGGATGCAACCACGGGGTGATTTCCAGCGTACCGCTGGGCTATGCGGCCACCTGGAGCCCGGAGTTGCAGCAGCGCGCCGAGAACCAGTTGCGCCAGCTCACGGCCTGGTTGGCCAGGCTGCACCGGGAAACCGGCAAAAAAATCGTTTTCTGCCTGGAAATGGAGCCGGACTGCGTGCTGGAAACCACCGACCAGGCCCTGGCGTTCTTCCGTCACTGGCAGGCCAGCGACCCGCACCATCACTACCTGGCCCTGTGCTTCGACGTCTGCCACCAGGCGGTGATGTTCGAAGACTGCTACCAGTCGCTGCAGCGGCTGCATCAGGCCGAAGTCCCGATTGGCAAGATCCAGCTGTCCAACGCCCTGATCTGCCGCCTGCCCGCTGGAGACGACGTGCGTTACCGGGAAATCCTCGCAACCTTGCGCGAGTTTTCCGAAATCACCTACCTGCATCAGGTCAAGGCCCGCGACCACCACGGTAATGCGATGGCCTGGGCCGACCTGCCCGCCGCGCTCGACGACTGCGCCCGCCAGCCAGGGCGCTATGCCGAACTGCGCATCCACTTCCACGTGCCCCTGTTCAGCGAACACTTCCTGCTGCCGGAACTCGGCGGCAGCCAGTTCGCCCTGGCGCAGACCTTCGACTACCTGGCGGAGCATGACGACCTGCGCCCGGTACTGGAGGTGGAAACCTACAGCTGGGGCGTGCTCCCGGCCTCGCTGCGGCCCGGCAACGAACAGGAGCAGCTCCAGGGCATCAGCGCCGAGCTGTACTGGGTCGAGGCGCAACTGCTGCAGCGCGGCCTGATCGACGTCACTGTCCAGGAGGCCGTTGCCGATGCCAGCGTATAAACCCCTGCTGCTGATCAACGTGGTCGGCTTGACCCCCTCCTTGCTGGGGCCGGCAACCCCGCATATCAACGAGCTGCTGAAAAGCGCCCGGATGGCCAGCCTGCAACCGTCCTTTCCGGCGGTCACCTCCACGGTGCAGGCGTCGATCCTCACCGGGCTGGAACCGTCCGAGCACGGTATCGTCGGCAACGGCTGGTACTTCCGCGACCAGGCCGAAGTACGCTTCTGGCTGCAGCCCAATGCGCTGATCCAGGGCGAGAAGGTCTGGGACACCCTCAAGCGCGAACTGCCGGGCTTCCGCTGCAGCCAGTTGTTCTGGTGGTACAACATGTACGCCAACGTGGATGCCTCGATCACCCCGCGCCCGCACTATCCCGCCGATGGCCGCAAGCTGTTCGGCCTGTACTCGTCGCCGCCGGGCCTGCACGAGCAGGTCGAAGCGCAGATCGGCGAGTTCCCGTTTCCCGGCTTCTGGGGGCCGGCGGCGGGCATCGCGTCGAGCCGCTGGATCGTCGATTGCGCCCTGCTCGAATTCCAGCTCAACCGTCCCGACCTGCAACTGGTCTACCTGCCCCACCTGGACTACAGCCTGCAACGGGTCGGTCCCGATCACCCGTCGATCGCCGACGAGGTTCGCGCCATCGACCATGAGGTCGGGCGCCTGCTGAGCTTCGCCCGCGACCAGGGGGCGGCGGTGATGCTGCTGTCCGAGTACGGCATCGAAGCGGTCGAGCAATCGGTGTCGATCAACCGCGTGCTGCGCCAGGACGGTCTGTTGCAGGTGCGCCAGTCGCTGAGCTGGGAGCTGCTCGACCCGGGGGCCAGCGCCGCCTTCGCCGTCGCCGACCACCAGATCGCCCATGTCTACGTGCGTGACGCGCAGGACATCCCCCGGGTCAAGGCCTTGCTGCAACGCCAGCCCGGTATCGAGCAGGTGCTGGACAAGGCCGAGCAACGCGCCTGGCAACTGGACCACCCGCGCAGCGGCGAGCTGCTGGCCATCGCCGCGCCGGGCCACTGGTTCGATTACTACTACTGGTTCGACGATGCCAAGGCGCCGGACTTCGCCCGCACCGTGGATATCCATCGCAAGCCGGGCTACGACCCGGTGGAGCTGTTCGTCGACCCGGCCATCCGCTTCCCGGCGCTGAAGGTGGCGCGCCGCCTGCTGCAGAAAAAACTCGGTTTTCGCTACTACATGGACCTGATCCCGCTGGATACCGGGCTGGTCCGTGGCAGTCATGGCCGTCCGCCCGCCAGCGAGCAGAGCGGCCCGTTGCTTATCACCGATTGCGACCTGCCGTTGCCACGGAGTATTGCGGTGACGGCGGTCAAACACCTGCTCCTGCAGCATTTCCTGGGGCAGAAACATACCGACCTGGCCAATGCCAAGGAGCTCATATGCGGCGAGCCATCTCAATAACCGTTCTCAGTACACTGGCCGGACTGGCCCAGGCTGATAACACCAACACCTTCGATTGCACCAACTTCCTGTCCTTCGGGGGCAACCTGGACGCGACCCGGACCCTGTTCACCCAAGGCCCGGAAACCCTGAGCTGGAACTGGTTCAACTGCCTTAACCAGCCGGCCAGTGCGGGCAGCCCCGACCGGGTCTGGGAAACCATGAAACCGTCCGACCAGGTCTACCTGCCCAAGGGCGCCAAGCCCCTGCCCTACGGCCAGAGCGCGCCATTGCCGGACAAGGTGCAGGAGCTGGCCACCAAGCAAGGCATGAACCTGGAGCGGGTGTTCCACAACCTCAACGCCGTCCAGCAGGTCGACGGCCTGATCCTCGAAATGGGCGGCACGGCGGTGCCCGACTCGCAACGTGGCCAGCCGGTGCGCTTCCAGTTGCTGATGGGCGAAGGAACCTTCAACTACATCGTCGATAAAGGCGTCTACAACGTGAACGGCCAGGCCGCCCTGACCAGCGACCTGGACTTCCCGCCCGAGGCCTGGGAGCTGAAAGCCGGCTGGTACTGGATCGGCACCGATGCCAACTTCCAGAAAACCCTGGAAAACGATGGCTACTACATCGCCCAGGCCTACTACCTGGACGACAGCGGCACCTACCAGGTGGGCTATGCCGCGCTCAGCGCCCTGCATGTGATCAACAAGCTCAACCCGCAGTGGGTCTGGACCACCTTCGAGAACGTCAACAACTCCAAGTACACCGTGACCAACGACATCCCGCCCAAACCGATGACCAACAGCACCGGGCCGACCACCGCGGCGCAGCCGGTCAACACCGAGTTCCAGGGCTGGTACGCCAACCTCAAGAGCTACGAGCTGATCGGCACCCAGAGCGAAACCAACCCGACCCTGCTGGCCAACTCCCAGCTGGAATCCGCCTTCCAGAGCCAATCCTCGTGCTTTGCCTGCCACGGTACGGCGGCCTACTCAAGCAAGAAGGGCTACTTCAATTTCGCCCTGAACCAACAGGACGGCATCGTCTACCCGACGCAGCCGCTGCCGCCGGCGGATTTCACCGGCTATCAAAAACTGGACTTTGTCTGGTCGCTCAAACGCGCCCAGTGGCAGAAAAACTAAGGAGCCTGGCATGAGCGTATTGAACTTCCCCCGCCTCTACCTCAACGGCCACATGTTCTGGAACCCGCCGACGGGTAACAACAACGACATGTTCCCGCTCTACGACGCGGTGAACACCCAGATGAACTGGGAATTCCTCAAGTACTACAACGTCACCCCGGAAAACGCCCGCACCGAACTGCTGCCGTGGATGATCCGCCCGCGGGTACTGCACGAAGCGCCGGACTACGTCACCCAGATCCCGCCCAACGCCCTGCAGACCCCGGATTCCGACCCCGTCCTGATTCCCGGCGAATGGGACCTGTTCGGCGACAATGGCTGCGGCACCGTCAACTACCCGCCGACCAAAAGCGTGATCAGCGGCGGCGAACTGCCGGGTGGCGGCTATGTCGGCAGCGATCCGATGATCGACCAGCCGTACAACCTGTACGGCAACCCGTTCGGCAGCAACACCCCGACCCCGGCGCGCTTCGTCGATATCAGCCCGTGGCAGAACACCTTCACTGCGCTGTACTTCGATCGCCTGGTACTCGGCAACGAGCAATGCGGCCTTACGGCTACCCGGCAATACCGCATGCTCGACCGCTTCCTCAACTTCAACTGGGCAAATCTGGGCGGCCTGTTCTACGTCACCACCACCTGGCAGACCTGCTTCCCGAAAGCCAACCTGAACTGGGTGCTCGGCGGCTCGACCCTGCTGAAGAACCTCCAGGACCAGATGGAGGCCCAGGGCGCGCAAGGCCTGATGTTGCGTTTTTCGTCCTACCTGACCTGCTACGACAAGAACGGCATCTTCAACGACTATCCGAAGATCGATACCCACTCCAGCACGCCGTCGGCCATGGCCCAGGTACAGGAGATGTACCAGCAAGCGCTGGACAATGTCGGTGATATCTTCTTCAACCCCGCCTACAGCCGTACCGCCGGTAGCGTCGGCCTGTGGTTCGAGAACGAGTATCCGACCGCTCCGGCCGGCCGCCGTCTGTTCCCCAGCGCAGCGGTGCCGTTGCCCGGGCAGAAGAACCCGGCGCAACTGGGGATCACCTCGGCGCAGGTGCATGACAACACCCTGTCCCTGGACCTGCTCAACACCTTCCCTTTCTACCCGATCGACCCCAACGCCGACATTCCCGAGGCGGCGAAATTCGATGCCGGCAGCTACCAGGTCGGGGTCAGCCAGAACGGCCAGTTCACCCCGGTGGTGGGCTTCACCTACGCCGACTACAACCAGGCGGCCTTCGACAAGCGCGGCGGCATCCTCGACCTGCCGGTCACCAGCGCCCAGCAGACACTGCTGGCCAGCGGGCCGCTGCAATTGCAGTTGCAGGGCGATGCCCCGGTAATCGCCGCGGACCAGCAGCTATGGACCGCCGAAGTGATCGAGAGCGGCAGCTTCATCGACGTGGGCGACAGCAAGACCTTGCAGATCATGGTCCAGTGCGACGGCAAGCCGGCACCGGCCGGCACTGTCCTGTACGTCGCGGAATACAACAACGCCTACATGCTCGGCACCTCCGACTACTACCTGGCGTACCGCAACGATATCGACTTCACCCTGTACTACGACTTCCCGGCGGACCGCAGCCTGAACCACTCGAACCTGCCGCAGTTCGTCGGTGCCGAGGAGCTGGCGCTGCAGGTCAACGAAGGGACCGGGCGCAAGCTCACCGCCGTGCGCTCCGCGGTGTCGGCTGCCAGCGGCAACGCGGTCAGCTACTCGCAGTTCCGTGGGCAACCCTCTTCGGTGTCCCTGAGTCCATGCCTGCGATTCAAGGATGCGCAGATCGGCGAGGCGGTATTGCAGGACCCGGCAGGGGTTTCGGTGAGCTACAGCTACGCCAGGATCGAGACCAACACCCAGGGTATCGCCCTGCTCGACATCAGCGCGCAGCAACCCGGCTTCCCGACCTTGCGCTTCTTCCTGCAAACCGGTGAGCAGCGTTCCGATATCGCCTTCAGCTTCAAATTCCAGCAGGCCTACGTCGACTTCCTCGCGCCGCTGCGCGTCCTGCCGCAGGAGCCGCAGATGCAGGAGGACTTCGTCAATGCCTGGAACGCGATCTACCAGGACGATGACTCCGGGCAGCAGATCTGGGAGACCTTCATCTACCCACGGATCCTCGAGCCCTACTACTACCTGTACCCGATCATGAACAAGTACATGCCGCTCAACTCCCTGAGCCGGATCGAGGGCGCGGTCGACCAGCTCATCCGCCTGATCAGCAAGCCGTACCAGGAAGAAAGCACCCTGGCCATGCCGATCACCCGCGACCTGCCGCAAAGTCGTCGGGCGGTGCTGGAGCTGTGGGCGCAGTCGCTGGTCAAGCGCAATTACCCGCCGATCAAGCTGGACATGAGCGACTACAACGACCTGTAAAACCAGAACGCCGGGTGTCAGGCCTGTCACCCGGCACTGGTCAGAGGAGAAACGGATGCCACTTCCCATTCATATCCCGGCGTGGCCGCGCGAGGACCTGCGACCGGCGTCGATCATCGCCGAAGGCTTGCTCAACCCTCGCGGCGCCTGCGTCGGCGCCGACGGCAGCCTGCTGCTGATCGAGGCCGGCAGCGGACTGCCGGGCGATCCCTTTACCGGCCGGATCAGCCGGCTGCCCGCGGATCCGCACAACCGCACGGCCTACCTTCCCCGCGAAACCCTGGCCCAGGGTTTCCGCGCCATGAACATGCAGGCGCGCATGCTGCGCGACGAAATCATGGGGCTATCGGACATCGCCTTCGGCGACGGGCGCTGCCTGGTCAGCCAGACCGATTATGTCGAGGGCTCCAGGCTGCTCGACGTGCAATACAGTCCGCCGGAGCCGGTGTGTCACAGCCAGGGCAACCTCAATGCCCTGTGCTACCACCCGGGGCGCCGCAGCTGGCTGGCGGTCAAGCCCGATACCAACGAACTGGTGGAGTTCCGCCCAGGCGAGGACGAACAGGTACTGCTGCACCTGCCCGACCTGGAGCAAGGCCAGGAAGCCGTGCCGGTCACCCTGGTGTACGAAGCGGCGACGGACGCCGTGCTGATCAGCCTGTTCTCCGGCGAATTGCACGGCGACCCGGCGCGCAAGGGCGTGGACTTTGCCGACAAGGCCGGCCGGGTGATCCGGGTCTGGCCGGACAGCGGGCGAATCGAGCGGGTGATCGACGGTTTGCAGTTGCCTACCGGGCTGGCCCTGTGTCCACGGGGCAACCTGCTGGTCCTGGAACTCTGCGAAAGCCTGCAACAGCCTCTGACTGCCGACTGGAACGGCGAGCCGCGGCATGGTGGCTTCACCCGCTTCAGCGGGCGGCTGCTGTACTGCGACCTGCACAGCGGCGACGTCAGCGTGCTGGCCCGGGAGCTGGATACGCCGTCGAACCTGTGCCTGGTGCCGGGGGCGGTGGTGATCAGCGAGGGCATGGGCTTGCAGGGTCGGCCGCTGCCTGCGCCGGATGGCCGGGTTGTAGCGCTGGAAGGCAGGTTGCGGCGGGTGAGCTTGTAGCAACACGGACCCTGTGGGACAACCCCCCCAGCAAGATTGATGTCGAGGCTGATGGCCTCATCGCCGGCAACGCCGGCTC
>NZ_JBMDIJ010000113.1:0-15698 GCF_057808595.1 Pseudomonas sp. FG98
TGTGGGAGCCGGCGTTGCCGGCGATGCGCCGCGCGGGCGGCGCTCGATCTGGAGAACGCTGAAGATCTGTCGGCATGCGCCTGGTAGCCATCATGCGGTCTCTCGACAAGCGCCACGCAGTCACCGCTGACTTCTCTAGCTACCCCTCTTCAACAACGCCTCCATCAACGCCTCGCAGGTCTCCAGCGAACCCTGGGTTGCCCAGGTCACCCGCTGCAGCGGTGGCGAGGCCATTTCGCAGGCTTGCAGGTTGCTTTCGGTGGCGGCGGCGAGGGCCATGGCGAGGTGGACGAGGGCGTCGTCGAGGGTGATGCCGGGATTCACGCTGAATACCGGGGCGTGGGTGCCTCGGCAACAGCCGAAGTGGGTGTGGGCGGAGGATCGGGTGTGAGTATCTTCATGGCGTAATTCCTCGTGTGATGGAATCGCCGGCCTTGGGTCCAGACAAGGGGAGGCGACTGTACGCGGACTGGTCCACCGGGACACGAGAACCCGGCGCGCACGAAGGCGCTCCGCGCACAGCCGCCATAACAGGAGGAAGCGTGCGCTCGTGTAATCCAGGGGACCAACCCTGATCGCTGAATAGGCAGCGACCGGCGAAGCCTAGGGTCCGATTTCCACGAGCGCAACGCGTTATGGGGCACGGAAGTATGCTTGGGAAGTTGCCTACAGGAAAGTCGGAAGCAGGGGGAGTTTCGTAGCTTTATGCGACGCCGTTTATGGGGAGTTCGCCGAGCCCGCTGGATTGGGGTGTAGTGCAAAGAGCAGTTATTGATCGTGGGAGCGAGCTCGCTCGCGAAGGGCCGCAAAGCGGCCCCAAAACCATCCATATTCAGTGTGTCAGACAAGCCGCGGATTCAGGTTTTGCGACGGCTTCGCCGTCGTTCGCGAGCAAGCTCGCTCCCACGGGGGCATAGCTGGCAAGCCAACACCCACAAGGTCTGCGCCAGGCACAAGCCTCACTGCTGCAACACACTCGCCTGGTTAGCCGCACCAAACTGCTGCACCGTCGCCATCTGCCCCGTCCCGCTTTGATCGACCGTGGCCATGTTGCCGTCCCCGCCCTGGGTGACATACGCCACGTTCATGCTGTCCGCCTGCTTGACCGTGATCTGGTTGTCACTGCCATACAACTGCGCGGTATACGCCTGGTTGCCATCGCCGGACTGGTCGAACGACGTACTGTTGCCGCTGCCGTTGGAGAAGCCCTGGGCCAGGTTGGCCGTGCCGCGCTGGTCGGCGATAAGCAGGTTGTCGCTGCCGTTCTGGTCGAAGTACAGCTCGTTGTAGTTCTCCGCCTGGCTGACCTTGGTCTGGTTGCCGCTGCCATTCTGCTGGGTGGTCATGACGTGGCCGACACCGTCCTGGGTGAAGTTGGCCACGTTGCCGCTGCCGGCCTGGTTGATCGTGGCGCGCTGGTCGAGGCCGAACTGGCCACCTTCCTGCGGGCCTTTCCAGTTGCTGGCGTAGACCTTGTTGTCGTTGCCCAGCGAGGTGGCGTTGAGCACCAGGTTTTCCCCGGACTGATAGGTGAAGTGCACGTTGCCGCTGCCTTGCTGGTAGAGCGCCAGACTCGACGCGGTGGATTCGTACTGGTCGGCGTAGATCGCGTTGAGGTCGCCGACCTGGAACACCTGAGCCATATTGTTTTCGCCGAAACTCTGATCGACCACCGCTTCGTTGGCCTGCCCGTATTGCTGGATCGTCGCCTGGCTGGCGGTCTGGCTGTCCTGCCAGACTTCGTTGCCGTTGAATTCACCCATCTGGGTGATGTTGATGCTGCCGCCCAGACCGTTGCGCTGGTCGCCATAGGCGTAGTTGCTTTCGCCAGCCTGGTAGATGTTGATCTGCCCGGCGTTGTGCAGCACCTGTTCGGCAGTGCCGTAGTTGGCCGTGCCGTACTGGATGACGATGGCGTTGTTGCCGATGCCGGGATAGAGCTGTTCGACGTTGGCTTCGTTGCTGTCGCCGAATTGCTGGGTGGTGGCGCTGCCGCTGTCCTGGCTTTCCTGATAGACGAAGGAGAAGTTGCCGGTGCCCTGTTGCTGTTGCAGCGCGACATTGCCGCCTTCACCAATGGACTGGCTGGCGTGGCTGATGTTGAAGGCGCCCAGTTGCTGCTGCTGGATGCTGCTGCCGTTTTCGAACAGTTGCTCGGCGTAGCCGGCGTTGTAGTCACCGGCCTGGTACTGGTCGATGACGCTGGTGGCGGTTATCTGCACCACGGCCGCGTCGTTGCCCTGGCCGGACTGCTGCTGGGTGGAGAGACTGTTGTCCGCCAGGGCCTGGGCACTGAGAACGACCAGGATTGCGGCGGTAAGGGGCGTCAGTTTGAACATGATGAAACCTCCGGGTAGCGCAATGCGTTAGCGATATTGTCTGACCGAGACGCTCATGCCGTTGCCGGACTGGCTGACGGCGCTTTGCAGCCCCGTGCCGGCCTGCTCGATGGTGGCGTCGTTGTTGTTGCCGTTCTGGGTGATCTGCGCGCGATTGTGGCTGCCGCTCTGGCTGATGCCCGCGCTGTTGCCGCTGCCTTGCTGGGTTATCGTGGCCATCAGGTCGTTGCCCTGTTGCAGGATCCAGGCTTCCTGGTTGCTTCCCGACTGCACCACATTGCCGAGCAGCGACAGGCCGTTCTGTTGCACCCGTGCGTCGTTGGCCTGGCCGTTCTGCACGATCAGGGCCTGCTGGCCGACGGGTGGGGGCAGCTCGCCGAGGTCGTTGCCGGCGGCGAGGTCGTCGTTTTCCATCAGGTCGTCAGCCACCGCACCCACACTGCCCAGGAGCAGGAAAAGGCAGAGCAGGGCGGTGGTCGACGTGTTCATGGACGGCTCCTCTATAGGCTCAGTTGGCGGTAACCGCGACAGTGCGCACGGTGCCCTGGGACGAGGTGATGGTCGCGCTCGGGTTGGCCGATGGCACGACGGTGGTGGTGTTGCTCACCGTCAGCCGCCAGCGCCCGGTGACCGGTACGGTAGTGGTGCCCAGGGTGGTCAGCCCGGTAGGCGTGCTCACCTGCACCGTAATGGTGTTGCCGGTGGTCACCGACGAGGTGCCGGCGAAGTCCCAGGTGAAGCGGTTGTTGGAGCGCGCCGAGACGGTGGCGGTGGTGACCGTGAAGGTCTCGGCGGCCGGCCGTGGCGAGACCTGCACGGTGACCGTCCCCGGCGTGGTGGCGACGGCGCCGAAGTTGTCCCGGGGGAGGTAGGTGAAGGTGGTGGTGAAGGCGGTGGTTACCGTGGCCGGCGGGGTGTAGGTGAGGACCGTGCCATTGCTGGTGACGGTGCCGCGCCCGGCTGCTGGCTGGGTGAAGCTGGCGACGGCCAGGGGCACGTTGCCTTCGGGGTCGGTGTCGTTGGCCAGCACGTTGATCGGAATCGCTACGCCGAGGGTTGCGACGGCGTCGTTGACCGGCACCGGTGGCTGGTTCGGCGCGACATTGATGGTCACCGTGGCCGGGTTGGTCGAGGCCAGGCCTTTGCCGTCCTGGGCCTTGTAGGTGAAGGTCGTGGTTAGCGGTGCGTTGACCACCGCAGGCGGCGTGTAGACCACCGAGGTGCTGCCGCTCAGGGCCACCGTGCCTTGTCCGCTAGGCGGCTGGGTGAGGGCGGTGATGGTCAGCGGCGTGTTGTTGTCCGGATCGCTGTCGTTGGCTACCAGGTTGAGGGTGATGGGTACGCCGAAGCTGGTGCTGCCGCTGTCGGCCACCGCCAGCGGTGGCTGGTTCTCGGCCACGTTCGGCGCAATGCCGACGACGACCACCGGCTCGGTGTCGCTACCGCCGGCGGCGGACTTGACCGTGACGGTAGCCGGCGGCTGGGCCAGGCCGATGACGGTGATGCGCTGCTGGTTGCCGTTCTTCGACAGGCGCCCATAGCCCTGGGCAACCAGGTCGGGGACGTCCACTTCGTCGGTGGACGTGGCTTCGATCAGCAGGCTGCCGTTGTCCGAGTTGTAGCGCGCCGTGTTGATCTTCACCACATCCGAGAGCTTGCTCGACACGGCGGTCGGGCGCGTGGTCCCGGCCGGGTTGCTGGCGGTGACCACCACGACTGGCGGCACCGCACCGGTGAAGTTGCGCTGGGCGAAGAACAGGCCGTTGTCGCCGATCATGCTGGTCTGGCACGGCGACTGCGGCGGGCCGGCCACCAATGCGATGGACTCGCGGAAGCACAGCGCCGAGCCGGCCCCGGCCTTGGCAAAGACTTCCACGCGGGTCGTGCCGCCACTGCCGGAAGTGCTGCGGCGGTAGGTGGCGCGGGTGATCTCCACCGGGGTTTGCTGGCGATTGTCGAGGACTTTGCCGGACAGTGTGAACAGGCTGGTCTGGATGGTTCCTGCCGGCCCGCTGATGCGCACGAAGTTGGTGTTGTTGGGGCTGCCGGTGACTGCTTCGGTGAGGTTCGGGTCGCCGACGAAGGTTTCCACCGCGCCGGTTTCCGGGTTCACCTCGGTGTAGGGGCCGTTGACGCTGCGCAGGAACGGACCGATGGCGCCATTCACCGCTCCGCTGAAGTTGCCCGGCGCGCCGATGCCGATGTCGCGGGTGATGTTGATGGCCCGACGGCCCGGGGTCGCCACGTTGACCGTTTCCACGCCATAGGGGTGGGTGATGGTGTAGGTGCCGGCGGTAGGTACCGAAACCCGGATGCGGATCCGCGCGAAGCTTTGCTGGTCGCCGTCCACCGGGTTTTCCGAGGCAAAGGCGGCCTCGATCCCGGCCACATAGGCATCCAGTTCGTAACCGCTGTTGCCAATCGCCGGAATGGCCGTTTCGGCGAGGAACCAGAACGCTTCCGGTGGCCAGTTATCGGGGAACACCATCGGCTGGGCGTCGTCGAAGATCCCCGGCTCCGGGAGCAGGGTGCACATATAGGCCGGTGGCACGCTGGCCGGCACCCGCGAACTGGTGGCGCGGGACTGGCACAGCTCCATCGACAGCAGGTTGTTGTCCTGGTACCACATGGGGAATTTCCCCGTGGCGAAGGTATAGGGACCGGGGTCGACGGCGGCAAGTTGCGCGAAAGCGCTACCGGACAGCGACAGCGTCAGTCCCAGGGCGTTGAGCGCCAGGCGTGGCCAATTGTTCATGATGCCTCCTGATGAGGATCCGGGCAGTTGAGCGTTCATTGCACGATGAGCACTTCTTCGGTGTCGCTGCCGCCATTGGATGACGTCACGCGGACAGTGGCCGGCGGGATGGGCGAGATGCCGGTGGCAAGCGCCTTGACCGCGCCGTCGCCACTCAAGGCGCCGATGGTGGCGCCGCTGCCGGAGGTGGCGGTCAGCACCGGGGGCGAGGTTTCATCGCTGGTCGAGGCTTCGACGGTCAGTTGCCCGGAACTCAGGCTGTACTCGGCGCGGCGGATCACCACCAGGTCGGTCAGGGGCATGGGCAGGGTGGTCGGGGTGCTGCTGGCGATGGCCAGGTGGTTGTCGGCGGTGACCTGCAGGACATGCGGCAACACCGGGTTCTGCGGGCTTTGCACGTACCAGTTGCCGGTGCCGTCGGCCTCGCTCAGGTTCAGCACCGGGCTGCTGTTGCTCAGGGTGACGGTGGCCGGCGCCGGCGGTGCCATGACGAACACGTCCTGCTGGGCCACCGGTCCGCTTTCACCGGGCTTGCGCGAGTAGGTACTGCGCTGGGTGATCAGCGGCGTCGGCCGTACCACCTCCGACAGCTTGCCGGAGATGGCGAAATCGTTGGTGCGCAGGTCGATGCCGCCAGGGCCTTCGATGCGGATGAAGTTGGTATTGAACGGGCTGCCGGTCACCGCCTCGTTGAGGTTCGGGTCGCCGATGAAGCGTTCCGCGCCACCGGTCACCGGATTGGTCTCGGTGTAGGGGCCGTTGACGCTGCGCAGGAACGGGCCGACATCGCCCTTGAGCGCGCCATCGTAGGTTTGCGGCGAGCCGATGCCGATGTCCCGGGTCATATTGATCGCCCGGCGCCCGGGGGTGTCGATGTCGAACACATCGACCCCGTAGGGGTGGGTAATCACGTAGGTACCTGCGGTGGGAACATCGACCCGAATGCGGATGCGGGCGAAGCTGACCTGGTCGCCTTCGACCGGCTCCTCGGCGGCGAAGGCGGCTTCGATGGCCGCGCCGTAGGACAGGTTGATGCCACGGGCGGCATCGACGATGGCGCCGTCGGCGGTAAACCAGAAGGCCTCGTCGGGGAAGTTGCTGGGGAATACCACCGGTTGCGCGTCATCGAACACGCCCGGGGTTGGCAGCAGGCTGCACATGTAGCTCGGCGCGCCGGGTGCGCCGGCCACCCGTGAACTCACCGCTTTCGACAGGCACAGGTCGAGGGTTCGCCCGTGGCTGTCCTGGTACCAGGCGGCAAAGCCGCCGTTGCCGGGGGTGTACGGGCCGGGATCGACCGCGAACAATGCCGCCTGGGCGACACCGTGGGCCAGTGCGCCGACGACCAGGACGGTCGCCGTTTTGGACAGTAAAGGGTGCATGAGTATTCCCTCTATTGGAGACCTGTCCCGCAGGGGAGGGTCAGTTGCGAGGGCCAGCGCAACTTTCATACCAAGGGTCGAGGACGGGCTTGCAAGGCCCGTGGTCAAAGGGTTCGGCTGAAAATCCAGGCCGCGATGAAGCAGACCTGCCCCCATGTTTGGGGGGGGATGGGGCGCCGGGGAATGGGGCAGTTTCCCCACCCGAAACCGGGTAAACCGCGTCGGTTGGGCTATAACCCCATAGGGACTGCCGTCGGGGACAACGTCGATGAACCTGTGGACCAGAACAACTGCGGTCGATCAAGCCCCGGCCCGCCCGGGCTTGCACAAGCAACCCTTCAACCTGCTGCGCTGGTTCTCGATGATCAGCCTGGCGGTGATCGGCAGCGTCGCCCTGGCGCTCGGCGCGGTGTCCTCGCGGTTCGTGATCAGCGAGAGCGTGCACCGTGATGCCCTGTTGACCTCGCAGTTCCTCCAGGCGATCGCTTCGGCGGAAGTGCGCCATGTGTCGATCGCCAACGTGCGGACCATGGGCGAGCTGCTCGACCCGCGCCAGGACCGCGCCTTTCCCGATGTCGATCCTGCCGCCAGGGCCAGTGCCCGGGGCGAGTTCCTCGACCATATCGAGCACCTGCCGGACGTGATCCTGGCCAATATCTACGCCCCCGACCGCACGGTGATCTGGTCGACCAACCCGGCGCTGGTCGGCACCCGCATCCACACCGACGAGGACCTGGAAGAGGCCTTCACGTCGAAGACGCCGGTTTCGGCCAGCTATCACAGCGTCGACCAAGGGCGCATGGAACAGAAATTCCCGGTGCCGCCGAAATTCATGTTCATCGAGAACTACATCCCGCTGTTCGACGCCGACGGCGAAAACGTCACGGCGATGGTGGAGATCTACAAGGAGCCCACCGACCTGATCGAGCGCATGACCCGCGGCCTGCTGGTGATCTGGCTGGCCACCGCGGCGAGCGCGGGCCTGATTTTCCTCGGGCTGTACTGGATCGTGCGGCGCGCCGCGAAGCTGCTGGCGGTGCAGCAGAAACAACTGATCACCAACGAAACCTTCGTCGCCCTGGGCGAGATGTCCTCGGCGGTGGCCCACAGCCTGCGCAATCCCCTGGCGACCATCCGCTCCAGTGCCGAATTGGCGCTGGAGTTCGACAGCGGCGCGGCGCACAAGAACATCAACGATATCGTCGGCCAGGTCGATCGCATGTCGAAGTGGGTGCGCGAGCTGCTGCAATCCCTGCGCCCGCTGGCCGGGGAGGCCGAGCCGGTGGACCTGGTAGCGGCCTTGCGCGCCAGCCTGGCGGCGTTCGAGGCGCAGATCGCCCGGGCGGCGATCCAGGTCGAGTTCACCCCCCATGACTCGCCCTGGGTACTGAGCGAGCAGGTGCAATTGAGCCAGATCCTCGCCAGCGTGCTGTCCAACGCCCTGGATGCGATGGACAAGGGCGGCACCTTGAGCGTGTCGTTGAGCTCGTCCGATACGCAGCGCGTGAGCCTGGTCCTCAGCGACAACGGCCGTGGCATGAACGAAGAACAGCGCAGCATGGCCTTCCGTCCGTTCTTCACCACCAAGCAGGGCGGGCTCGGCGTCGGCCTGGTGCTGGTCAGGCGGATGATGGAACGCTTCGGCGGTTCCGTGAGCCTGCAAAGCCGTGAAGGCGAGGGCACCTGCGTCCACCTGTCGTTCAAAAAGCCACCGGTGAAACGGGGCTGAACTTTCCCCGGTAACGGGTGTCATTCCCCAGTCACAGCGGCCTGTAGCCCCGAATTCATCGCCAGGTCATTGATTTGCAAGGCTGCAATCAATAGTTACATGTCTGGCGAAGTTCTTGCACTACCCCCATCACCCCCTTCATGACTTCGAGGTGGTTGGTGATGGACCTGAAAACGCGTTCTCCCTTCAAGTGGCTGGCGCTGATCATGCCGGCAGGCCTCCTCGCTTCATTGCTGCTTGGTACGACGCCGCTGCGCGCCAGCCCCATCGACGACGAACGACAGCCCGAGCCATCCGACCCTTCGGCCTACCAGGACGAAGCTGCGGACAAAGCGGCGGCGCTGAATGCCATCCTGACCATGCCGGAAGCCAATCTCGACGCCCTCGACCTGCCCGATGGCGTCAAGGGCAGCCGCGACACCACCCGCCAGGAAAACGTGCTGCGACCGCCGCAGCAGACCAGCTTCAACTTCCCCACCAATGGCAAGCCGAGCCCGTTGTTCGGCGCCCAGCCGTTCACCCAGCAATTGCTGCTGTTCGAAGAGTTCGGCCCGGAAAAACTCGACCCGACCACGCCGGCCGCACTCCTGGAGTTCCCGGCGCCGGCGGTGGGGCCGCTGCCCCAGCAGGACCCGGCCAGCGCGGCGCGTAGTGCACCGCCCAGTGCGGCCCTCGACGCCTTCCTGCGCCAGCCTGGCCTGACGCCGTTCCCCAGCCAGTTCGCCAATGTGGTGGACCGCAACCCCTGGCAGGCGCAGATCGAATACTTCCTCAACCGCCGCATCGGCTCGTCGGCGGAAGGCCGGCCGCCAGGAAAAGGCTGGTCGCACCAGCGCTGGAACGAGTTCTACCCGCAACTGGCGTACAAGACGGTACAGACCGGGGTGCGGGTCAACGGAGGGCTGCGTGACAGCCGGCAAATGCACGGCTACGCCGTCGGCGAGTTCGGTCCGGGCGGTCTGTATCACAACGTCGCCGGGGTTCCGGCCACCGATGGCACGGCCAAGGGCGTCGACCCGCGCTTCCACCCGAACATGCCGGTGCAGAACCACAATTCGGTCTGGACTTTCGATGGCACCCTGCCGCCGAAGCTGCTGATGGTGCGCTACGGTCAGCCCGTGCTGATGCGCCATTACAACGGCCTTCCGATCGACCCGGCAGCCAACATGGGCTTCGGCCTGCACACCATCAGCACTCATGAGCACAACGGCCATGCCCCAGCAGAAAGCGACGGCTACGCCAATGCCTTCTTCTTCCCGGGGCAGTACTACGACTACCGCTGGCCGATCCAGCTGGCCGGCTACGACAGCATCAATACCGACGCCCGCGACCCTCGCGCGGCATTCCCGTGCGCCCCCGGCGAAACCCTGTGGACCAACGACCTGAACCCGAGCCGCAAGACCTGCGAGAACGGCACCATCCGCATTCGTGGTGACTGGCGCGAAACCATGAGCACCCACTGGTTCCACGACCACATGCTCGATTTCACCGCGCAGAACGTCTACAAGGGCAACGCGGCGATGATGAACTACTACAGCGCCCTGGACCGTGGCAACGAGGCGGTCAACGACGGCGTCAACCTGCGGTTCCCCAGCGGCAGCGCGCTGCCCTGGGGCAACCGCGACTACGACGTCAACCTGGTGCTGGGCGACAAGGCCTGGGATCAGAACGGCCAGCTGTGGTTCAACCCGTTCAACACCGACGGCTTCATCGGCGACCAGGTACTGGTCAACTGGCAGTGGAAACCGACCCTCGACGTGCGCGCCCGTAGCTACCGCCTGCGCATCCTCAACGGCTCGGTGTCGCGCTACTTCAAGCTGGCCATGGTCCGCGAAATCAAGGGTTCCAGCGGCGAGTTCCAGGGGCCCAAAGGCTCCGGGCTGTCCTATGCCCGGGTGCCGTTCCACATGATCGCCAACGACGGCAACATCATGGAGCACAGCGTACCGTTCGACGGCTCCATGGACCTCGATGCCGACGGCGACAAGCAGAACCACAACGCAATCCTGCCGACCCAGGGTATCGCCGAGCGTTTCGACCTTATCGTC
The DNA here is from genome assembly GCF_057808595.1 of Pseudomonas sp. FG98. Lineage (NCBI taxonomy): Bacteria > Pseudomonadati > Pseudomonadota > Gammaproteobacteria > Pseudomonadales > Pseudomonadaceae > Pseudomonas > Pseudomonas sp. FG98. The sequence continues at coordinate 10,254 of NZ_JBMDIJ010000113.1, forward strand.
AACTTCGCCAAAAACGGGATCAAGCCGGGGGACAAGCTGTTCCTGGTCAACCTGCAGGCCCACGACGACGGCAAGGGTCCGATCGCGCCGGTGCCGCTGGGCGATGTGCTGTCGGAGAAATACCTGGCGGTGATCAAGCAGTCGAGCAAAGGTCCGCAGTGGGACAAGGGCGACCCGGCGGTGGGCAAGGTCCTGCAGTTCAACGTCAAGGCCTACAGTGGGCAGGACCTGGCCATGGACCCGGCGAACTACGAGCCGGCCAGGCCGGGCAAGGCCGAGGGCCTGGTGATGATCCCGCTCAAGCTGCACCGCGACAATGCCGCCGACAAGGCGCTGCTGGCCAGGGCGCGGCACCGGACCTTCATTTTCGGCCGCTCCGACGGCACCGACGAGGCGCCGTGGACGGTCAAGACCGATGGCGGTTTCGGCTTCCACATGGACCCGCGGCGCCTCAACGCCTCGGCCCAGCTCGCCAGCGGCCCCACCGATGCCGACACTGCCGGGTTCGGCACCCTGGAGGTGTGGAGCATCAAGGCTGGCGGCAAGGGCTGGAGCCATCCGGTGCATGTGCACTTCGAGGAGGGCATCATTCTCAGCCGTGGCGGCAAGGCGCCGCCTGAGTGGGAAAAATGGGCGCGCAAGGACGTCTATCGCATCGGCTCGGAAAACGACGGGCTGGACAGCGTGGAAATGGCGATCAACTTCCGCGAATTTGCCGGCACCTACATGGAGCACTGTCACAACACCCAGCATGAGGACAACTCCATGCTGCTGCGCTGGGACCTGGAAAAACCCGGGCAATTCCAGCTGATGCCGACGCCGCTGCCGAGCTGGGACGGGGTGCGCTACGTCAATTCGGCCGCCCTGCCGACCTTCCGCAATGGCGATGGCCTGGGCCCGCAGATCCAGGTGAACAAATGATCCGCCCGGCACTGGTTGCGCACCTGCTGTTATTGCTGGTGACCTGCGTACTGGCAGGGCGGCTGCTGACCTCCCATGAAGGGGGCGCCGCCGAGCCGGCCAGCGAGTCGGCCACGCCGTGGGGCGGCGACTATTTTCCCAATACCCTGCTGACCGACCAGGAGGGTCGCCAGCTGCGTTTTTTCGACGACCTGATCAAGGGCAAGGTGGTGGTGATCAACTTCATCTTCACCTCGTGCAGCGACTCCTGCCCGCTGGAAACCGCGCGCTTGCGCCAGGTTCAGCAGTTGCTCGGCGACCGGGTCGGCAAGGACATCTTCTTCTACTCCATCAGCATCGACCCGATCAGCGATACCCCCGAGGTTCTCAAGGCCTATGCGGCACGCTTCAAGGTCGGGGCGGGCTGGCGTTTTCTCACCGGCGACTTCACCGACGTCAGCGAACTGCGCCGCAAGCTTGGCCTGTTCATCGAAGGCGTCGACAACGGGCGCAACAAGGATCACAACCTCAGCCTGATCGTCGGCAACCAGCAAAGCGGGCGCTGGATGAAGGCCTCGCCGTTTGAAAGTCCGTGGATTCTCGCCGACCAGCTGGCCAACACCCTGCACAACTGGAAACAGCCGAGCCTTGAGCAGAGCTACGCCGACGCCCCGCAGATTCGCCCGCCAAGCAATGGCGAAGAGCTGTTTCGCACCCGCTGCGCGTCGTGCCACAGCCTTGGCCCGCAGGACGGCCAGGGTATCGGCATGCGTAATATCGGCCCCGACCTGATCGGCGTGACGGCGCAACGCGATCCGGCCTGGTTGAACCGCTGGATCCGCGAGCCGGATCGCCTGCTCGCGGAGAAGGACCCGATTGCCGTGGAACTGTACGAACGCTACGCCAGGATCCCGATGCCCAACCTGCGCCTGGACGAGCGTTCGGCGCAGGCGATCATCGATTTCCTCGACGACGAGACCGAGCGCCAGCGAACTTCGACCGCGCAGGTTCAATAGTGGCAAATGGCGCCTACACTCAATCCGAATCAACCCAGAGAAGGCTGATGACGGAAACCGGGGGACACCCATGCCTTTACCCGAACAACCCTTGCCTGAATCAGCTGCCGAACCCCTCCAGCCCCTGGATAGCCGGAGGCGCTTCAACCTGCTGCGGTGGTTTTCGCTCGGTAGTTTCCTGATCATCAGCGCCGTGGCCCTGGGGATGGGCTATGTGTCGACGCGCTTCGTGGTCAACGAAAGCATCGCCCGTGACTCGATGCTGACCGCGCAATTCATCCAGGCCATCGGCGCGGCCGAAATCCGCCACGCCGCGATCAACCCGCCACGAACCATCGGCGAAATGCTCGACCCGCGTCAGGACCACGCCTACCCGGACGTTCCGGCGCAGACCCGGGCTGCAGCCCGCGTCGAGTTCCTCGACCATGTCGAACACCTGCCGGATCTGCTGCTGGCCAATGTCTACGCCCTCGATCGCACGGTGGTGTGGTCGACCAATCCGGAACTGATCGGCGTGCATATCCAGGACGACGAAGAACTGGATCAATCCTTCGCCATGAAAGAGGCGGTTTCCACCAGCTACCACAAGATCGACGACGAGCGTCCCGAGCAGAAAATGCTGCGCGAACCCCAGTACCTGTTCGTCGAGAACTACATACCGATGTTCAACGCCGATCACAGCCATGTGATCGCCATGGTCGAGATCTACAAGGAGCCCGCCGACCTGGTGGCGCGCATCCAGCGCGGCTTCAAGCACATCTGGGTGGCGACTCTGCTGGGCGGGCTGGTGATCTACCTGGCGCTGTTCTGGATCGTGCGTCGCGCTGCATTGTTGCTGGAAAGCCAGCAGAAACAGCTGATCGCCAACGAGACCTTCGTCGCCCTCGGCGAGATGTCCACGGCCATCGCCCATAGTCTGCGCAATCCGCTGGCGACCATCCGCACCAGTGCCGAACTGGCCATGGATATCGCCAGCCAGGGCGCGCAGAAGAACATCGGCGACATCATCAACCAGGTCGATCGCATGTCGCGCTGGGTTCGCGAGTTGCTGGTGTCCATGCGTCCGGCCAGCGACGAGGGCGAGGCGGTGGACCTGATCATGGCGCTGGAGGACACCCTGAGCGCCTACGATCCGTTGATTCGCCGCTGCCACGTCAACGTCAGCTTCGTGGCACCGGAGGTGCAACCGGTCGTCAGCCAGCAGGTGCTGCTCACGCAAATCCTCAATAGCCTGTTCGCCAATGCCCTGGAGGCCATGCCCAAGGGCGGCGTGTTGAGCATCGAACTGGATACTTCGCAACCCGGGCAACTGGGCATGACCCTCGGCGATACCGGCAAGGGCATGAGCGCGCAGCAGCAACAGATGGTCTTCAAGCCCTTTTTCACCACCAAGCAAGGCGGACTCGGCGTCGGCCTGGCCCTGGTCAAACGGATAATGGAGCGCTTCGACGGCTCGGTCGAACTGACCAGCCGCGAGCAGGAAGGAACCCGCGTGCGACTCAACTTCAAAGTGGCAACGGGAGGCGACTATGGAACGCAGCATATTGCTGGTCGAGGATGACGAACTCCTCGCCGGGAACATCCAGACCTACCTGGAGCGCAAGGGTTTCGAGGTCACCGTCTGCCATTGCGCGGAAGACGCGCTGGAGCAGTTGACCTCTGTCGCCCCCGACGTGGTGCTGACCGACAACTCGCTGCCGGGCATGAGCGGTCACGACCTGATCCAGAAGCTGCGCATCAGCGCGCCGGAGCTGAAAGTGATCATGATGACCGGCTACGGCAACGTCGAAGACGCGGTGATCGCGATGAAGGAGGGCGCCTTTCACTATGTCACCAAGCCGGTGGCCCTGGCCGAGTTGAAGCTGTTGCTGGACAAGGCCATGGAGACCGAGCGCATGGAGCGCACGTTGTCCTTCTATCAGGAGCGCGAGGCGCAGAAATCCGGGGTGCAGGCGTTGATCGGCGAGTCGGCGCCGATGCAGCAGCTGAAAAACACCATTGCCCAGGTGCTCGATGCCGAGCGGCGCATGGCCAATACCGACCTGCCGCCAGTGCTGGTGGAGGGGGAAACCGGGACCGGCAAGGAGCTGGTGGCCCGTGCCTTGCATTTCGACGGGCCGCGCAGCAAGGGCCCGTTCATCGAGTTCAACTGCGCGTCGATTCCGGCCAACCTGGTGGAGTCCGAACTGTTCGGCCATGAAAAGGGCGCCTTCACCGATGCCCGGGAGCGCCGTCTGGGGCTGGTCGAAGCGGCGGATGGCGGCACCCTGTTCCTCGACGAGATCGGCGAAATGGACCTGCTGTTGCAGGCCAAGCTGCTCAAGCTCCTCGAAGACCGCAGCATCCGCCGGGTCGGCTCGGTCAAGGAGCGCAAGGTCGATCTGCGGGTGATCAGCGCCACCAACTGCAACCTCGAACAGATGGTCCAGCAGGGCAAGTTCCGCCGCGACCTGTTCTTCCGCCTGCGCATCATCTCGATCAAGGTCCCGCGCCTGTATGCCCGTGGCGAGGACATCCTGCTCCTGGCCCGGCACTTTCTTGCCAGCCACGGCAAGCGCTATGGCAAGCCGAACCTGCACTTCAGCGACCAGGCCGAAGCCCTGATGCTGGGCTACAGCTGGCCGGGCAACGTGCGCGAACTGCGCAACATGCTCGAACAGACCGTGTTGCTGGCCCCGAGCGAGACCATTGCCGCGCACCAGTTGAATGTCTGCCTGAGCCTGATGGATGACCCGCTGCCGGTGCAGGAAGCGCAGCAGCATGAACCGCGGCCGGTGGCAACCGACAGTGAATCGATGAACCTGCCGGAAGTCGAGCGCGACATGGTGCGCAAGATGCTCGACAAGACCGACTGGAATGTCACCAAGTCCGCCCGCTTGCTGGGCCTGAGCCGTGACATGCTGCGCTACCGGATCGAGAAACTCGGCCTCGAACGCCCGGACAAGCGCCACTGGTAAGGCGGGTCAGAATGCGGGCTTCTGCTGGTTCAGACAGGCGAGCAGGCAATCTGGCTCGTGGACTTCCTCGTTGCGGTAGACCCCGTGCTCTGCGTCATACACGCGTTTGAACAGGCGCACGCTGGTGTCGGTCACTGTCGGCAGGCGCGAATCGCTGAAACGATGCTCGCTGGCGACTGGAATGAAGGTGCGCGGGGCGCTGGGGATGTAGGTTTGCGGTGGCAGCGAATCCAGCGAGGGCGGGGCAGGGTGGGCGAAGGGCTGGTTGGCGCCGTAGTAGATGAAGGCGCTGTCGTCGGCATTGCTGGTGGGCATGACGCCGAAATAGAGCGTTGGTAGTAGTGCGAGAGCGATGGGTTTCATGATTGCACCTGTGGCGCGTGGATCTCCCGAGGTTTTCAACTATAGGCCTGTGACATGGGGAGCTATACATCTTTCTGAGATGGGGTGGGCTGCGGGGCGCCTGGCAGGAAACCGGGTCATGGCCACCAGGTGCATGCCGGTAGATCTTCAGCGCTCTCCAGATCGAGCGCCGCCCGCGCGGCGCATCGCCGGCAACGCCGGCTCCCACA
>NZ_JBMDIJ010000114.1:0-15590 GCF_057808595.1 Pseudomonas sp. FG98
CCGTGAAGGCGGTCGTACCGTCGGCGCCGGCGTCGTAGCCAAAATCATCGAGTAAGTAGTTGATTTATCTCTATCAGGCCGGTATAGTGGCCGGCCTGATTAAGCTTTTAGGTCAGTAGCTCAATTGGCAGAGCGACGGTCTCCAAAACCGTAGGTTGGGGGTTCGATTCCCTCCTGACCTGCCAGATTCTCTCGTGTATCTGGCTTTCTTTTCACAGGACCCACCATATGACTTCCAAGTCTGAAGCCCAAGATTCTCGTTTTGATCTGCTCAAGTGGCTTGCTGTTGTTGCCTTGGTCGTTGTCGGAGTTGTCGGTAATCAGTATTACTCTGCATCGCCGATCCTGTATCGCGTAATTGTCTTGCTCGTTCTTGCTGCTGCTGCTGCTTTTGTTGCGTTGCAGACCGTCAAGGGCAAGTCGTTTTTTGCGCTGGCTAAGGAAGCTCGCACCGAGATCCGTAAGGTCGTATGGCCAACCCGCCAGGAGACTACCCAGACCACGTTGATCGTTGTGGTTGTGGTGTTGGTCATGGCGCTGCTGCTGTGGGGTCTTGACTCCCTGCTCGGCTGGTTGATTTCCTTGATTGTTGGCTAAGGGTGTCCTGTGGCTAAGCGTTGGTATGTTGTTCATGCTTATTCGGGTTACGAAAAGCATGTAATGCGCTCGCTGATCGAGCGCGTGAAGCTGGCAGGCATGGAGGACGGCTTCGGCGAAATTCTGGTCCCCACTGAAGAAGTGGTTGAGATGCGCAATGGCCAGAAGCGCAAAAGCGAGCGTAAGTTCTTCCCAGGCTATGTGCTGGTTCAGATGGAAATGAACGAGGGTACCTGGCACTTGGTCAAGGATACTCCTCGTGTCATGGGGTTCATTGGTGGTACTGCCGATAAGCCTGCACCGATTACCGACAAAGAAGCTGATGCAATTCTTCGTCGAGTGGCAGATGGTAGTGACAAGCCGAAGCCAAAAACACTGTTCGAGCCAGGTGAAGTGGTTCGAGTTATCGATGGTCCGTTCGCTGATTTCAATGGCACTGTCGAAGAAGTTAACTACGAGAAGAGCCGTCTGCAGGTTGCAGTGCTCATTTTCGGTCGCTCTACTCCGGTGGAGCTCGAGTTCAGCCAGGTCGAAAAGGTCTAACTGGACGAAGCATCCCATACCCCGCAGCCTTGCGCTGCGGGGTTTTTTCGTCACTGGGATAAAACGCAAGCAAACCGGGGAGCCTTCTTGGCGTTCGTACCCGATATTGGAGTAGCTCATGGCTAAGAAGATTCAGGCTTACATCAAGCTGCAAGTTAAGGCCGGCCAGGCCAACCCAAGCCCACCCGTTGGTCCAGCACTGGGTCAACACGGTGTGAACATCATGGAATTCTGCAAGGCCTTCAACGCCCGTACCCAGGGTCAAGAGCCAGGCCTGCCGACTCCTGTGATCATCACTGTATACAGTGACCGCAGCTTCACTTTCGAAACCAAAAGCACCCCAGCTTCGGTTCTGCTGAAGAAGGCCGCCGGCCTGACCAGCGGTTCGGCTCGTCCGAACACCGTTAAAGTTGGCACTGTGACCCGTGCTCAGCTGGAAGAGATCGCCAAGGCCAAGTCTGCCGATCTGACCGCTGCTGACCTGGATGCGGCCGTGCGTACCATCGCCGGTTCCGCTCGCAGCATGGGCCTCAACGTGGAGGGTGTGTAATGGCTAAGCTGACCAAGCGCCAAAAGGCCATCGCTTCCAAAGTGGAAGCTGGCAAAGTCTACAACTTCGAAGAAGCAGCAACCCTGCTGGCTGAACTGTCCGCTGTGAAGTTCACCGAGTCCTTCGATGTTGCTGTCAACCTCGGTGTTGACCCGCGTAAATCCGACCAGGTCGTTCGTAGCGCTACTGTGCTGCCTCACGGCACTGGCAAGACCGTACGTGTTGCTGTCTTCACCCAGGGCCCAGCTGCTGAAGCCGCTCTGGCTGCCGGCGCTGACCGCGTAGGTATGGACGATCTGGCTGCCGAAATGAAAGGCGGCGATCTGAACTATGACGTCGTCATCGCTTCCCCGGATGCCATGCGCGTTGTAGGTCAACTGGGTCAGGTTCTGGGTCCTCGCGGCCTGATGCCGAACCCGAAAGTTGGTACCGTAACCCCAGACGTCGCCGGCGCTGTCAAGAATGCCAAGGCTGGTCAGGTTCGTTATCGCACCGACAAAAACGGTATCATTCACACTTCCGTTGGCAAGGTTGGCTTCGAAGCCGTCAAGCTGAAGGAAAACGTTGAAGCCCTGATCGCTGACCTGAAGCGTATCAAGCCTGCTTCCTCGAAAGGTATCTACGTCAAGCGCGTTACCCTGAGCACCACCATGGGCCCAGGTCTGGTCATTGATCAGAGCTCGCTGAACGCTTAAGAAACGCCGGGCTGAGAAATCAGCCCTGTGTTGAAAAATTGGGGTCCCTGCCTGGCGGGGGCTATCCAAGACCGTAGGCGGCGCAAGCCTTAAACCTCAAGCCTACGCAGATGGTGCTCCCGATTCGTTACCGAATCAGACACCAAAACGACATCCGGCCTCGGCCAGATGAAACGGTAAAATCCAGGAGTAAACCCGTGGCAATTAAACTCGAAGACAAGAAGGCCATCGTCGCTGAAGTCAACGAGGCTGCCAAAGTCGCTCTGTCCGCTGTTGTGGCTGATGCCCGTGGCGTGACTGTAGGCGCAATGACCGGACTCCGTAAAGAGGCTCGTGAAGCTGGCGTTTACGTACGTGTCGTACGTAACACCCTGCTCAAGCGCGCCGTTGCTGACACTGAGTTCAGTGTTCTCAACGACGCCTTCACCGGCCCGACCCTGATTGCATTCTCCAACGAGCACCCGGGCGCTGCTGCCCGTCTGTTCAAAGAGTTTGCCAAGGGTCAGGACAAGTTCGAGATCAAGGCAGCTGCGTTTGACGGCAAGTTCATTGCAGCGAACCAGATCGACGTGTTGGCTACCCTGCCGACCCGCGACGAAGCCATCGCGAAGCTGATGAGCGTTATCCAAGGCGCTACCAGCAAGCTGGCTCGCACCCTGGCAGCCATTCGCGACCAGAAAGAAGCTTCCGCAGCCTAAGGCGCGAAAACTCCTTTCAACTCATATGTTTAATTTGATGGCTGCATAGGCTGTCACCCCAATACAGGATTTAAGTCATGTCTCTGACTAACGAGCAAATCATCGAAGCAATCGGCCAGAAAACCGTTCTGGAAGTTGTTGAGCTGATCAAAGCGATGGAAGAAACCTTCGGCGTTACCGCTGCTGTTGCCGCTGCTGGCCCAGCTGCTGCCGCTGCTGTTGTTGAAGAGCAAACCGAGTTCAACGTTGTTCTGGTTGAAGCTGGCGACAAGAAAGTCAACGTGATCAAGGCCGTTCGTGAACTGACCGGTCTGGGCCTGAAAGAAGCCAAAGAGAAGGTTGACGGCGCTCCTCAAGTCATCGCTGAAGGCGTTGCTAAAGAAGCCGCTGAAGACGCGAAGAAGAAGCTGGAAGAAGCAGGCGCTAAAGTCGAAGTCAAGTAATTTCGACCTTGCGACTCCAGCCCGAGCGTTAAGCAAACGGCTGAGGCTGGTGGCTATTGCCACCGGCCTTTTTCCGTTATTGGCAGTCAACCGGGTTGAGGCTGATAACGAGCACTATCCACCGCGAATGGTGGCGCAAACCAAGGGGTTTGCACGATTTTCTGGTTGCTCCCGCCGGGAGGAGCCAAACAAGCAGGTGACCAAGCTGGGGAACGCTGATGGCTTACTCATACACTGAGAAAAAACGTATCCGCAAGGACTTTAGCAAGTTGCCGGACGTCATGGATGTGCCTTACCTCCTGGCCATCCAGCTGGATTCTTATCGTGAATTCCTGCAAGCAGGGGCGACCAAGGATCAGTTCCGCGACGTCGGTCTGCATGCGGCCTTCAAGTCGGTTTTCCCGATCATCAGCTACTCCGGCAATGCTGCCCTGGAGTACGTTGGCTATCGTCTGGGCGAGCCGGCGTTTGATGTCAAAGAGTGCGTACTGCGTGGCGTGACCTATGCCGTTCCGCTGCGGGTCAAGGTACGTCTGATCATTTTCGACAAAGAATCGTCGAACAAAGCGATCAAGGACATCAAGGAACAAGAAGTCTACATGGGTGAAATTCCCCTGATGACTGAAAACGGTACCTTCGTAATCAACGGTACCGAGCGTGTGATCGTTTCCCAGTTGCACCGCTCGCCTGGTGTGTTCTTCGACCACGATCGTGGCAAGACCCACAGCTCCGGCAAACTGCTGTACTCGGCGCGCATCATTCCTTACCGCGGTTCCTGGCTGGACTTCGAGTTCGATCCGAAAGACTGCGTATTCGTCCGTATCGACCGTCGCCGCAAACTGCCGGCCTCGGTACTGCTGCGTGCACTGGGCTACAGCACCGAAGAAGTACTCAATACCTTCTACACCACCAACGTCTTCCATGTTTCCGGCGAGAAGCTGAGCCTGGAACTGGTGCCTCAGCGCCTGCGCGGTGAAGTCGCCGTGATGGACATCCAGGATGAGACCGGCAAGGTCATCGTCGAACAAGGTCGTCGTATCACTGCGCGCCACATCAACCAGCTGGAAAAAGCCGGCGTCAAGCAACTGGATGTGCCGCTGGAATACGTTCTGGGTCGCACCACTGCGAAAGCGATCGTGCATCCGGCCACTGGCGAAATCCTGGCTGAGTGCAACACCGAGCTGACCACCGAGCTGCTGATCAAGATCGCCAAGGCTCAGGTTGTCCGCATCGAGACCCTGTACACCAACGACATCGACTGCGGTCCGTTCATCTCGGATACCCTGAAGATCGACTCCACCAGCAACCAACTGGAAGCGCTGGTCGAGATCTATCGCATGATGCGTCCTGGCGAGCCGCCAACCAAGGATGCTGCCGAGACCCTGTTCAACAACCTGTTCTTCAGCGCCGAGCGTTACGACCTGTCCGCTGTTGGTCGCATGAAGTTCAACCGTCGTATCGGTCGTACCGAGATCGAAGGTTCGGGCGTGCTGAGCAAGGAAGATATCGTCGAGGTTCTGAAGACCTTGGTCGACATCCGTAACGGCAAGGGCATCGTCGACGACATCGACCACTTGGGTAACCGCCGCGTCCGTTGCGTCGGCGAGATGGCCGAGAACCAGTTCCGCGTTGGCCTGGTGCGCGTGGAGCGTGCGGTCAAGGAACGTCTGTCGATGGCCGAAAGCGAAGGCCTGATGCCTCAGGACCTGATCAACGCCAAGCCGGTCGCGGCGGCGGTGAAAGAGTTCTTCGGTTCCAGCCAGCTCTCGCAGTTCATGGACCAGAACAACCCGCTCTCCGAGATCACCCACAAGCGTCGTGTCTCCGCACTCGGCCCAGGTGGTCTGACTCGTGAGCGCGCCGGCTTCGAAGTCCGTGACGTACACCCGACTCACTATGGTCGTGTCTGCCCGATCGAGACCCCTGAAGGTCCGAACATCGGTCTGATCAACTCCCTGGCGGCCTATGCCCGCACCAACCAGTACGGCTTCCTGGAAAGCCCATACCGCGTGGTGAAAGAGGGTGTGGTTACCGACGACATCGTGTTCCTGTCGGCGATCGAAGAAGCGGATCACGTCATTGCACAGGCTTCGGCCGCAATGAACGAGAAGAAGCAACTGATCGATGAGCTGGTAGCTGTTCGTCACCTGAACGAATTCACCGTCAAGGCACCTGAAGACGTGACCCTGATGGACGTTTCGCCGAAGCAGGTAGTTTCGGTCGCGGCGTCGCTGATTCCGTTCCTCGAGCACGACGACGCCAACCGTGCACTCATGGGTTCCAACATGCAGCGTCAGGCTGTACCGACCCTGCGCGCTGACAAGCCGCTGGTAGGTACCGGCATGGAGCGCAACGTTGCTCGCGACTCCGGTGTCTGCGTGGTTGCTCGCCGCGGCGGCGTGATCGACTCCGTCGACGCTAGCCGTATCGTCGTTCGCGTAGCCGACGACGAAGTCGAAACTGGCGAGGCCGGTGTCGACATCTACAACCTGACCAAGTACACCCGCTCGAACCAGAACACCTGCATCAACCAGCGTCCGCTGGTCAACAAAGGTGATGTGGTCCAGCGTGGCGACATCATGGCCGACGGCCCGTCCACCGATATGGGTGAACTGGCTCTGGGTCAGAACATGCGCATCGCGTTCATGGCGTGGAACGGCTTCAACTTCGAAGACTCCATCTGCCTGTCCGAGCGTGTGGTTCAGGAAGACCGTTTCACCACGATCCACATCCAGGAACTGACCTGTGTGGCGCGTGATACCAAGCTCGGCCCAGAGGAAATCACCGCGGACATCCCGAACGTGGGTGAGGCTGCGCTGAACAAGCTGGACGAGGCCGGTATCGTCTACGTGGGTGCCGAAGTCGGCGCTGGCGACATCCTGGTCGGCAAGGTCACGCCAAAAGGCGAAACCCAGCTGACTCCGGAAGAGAAGCTGCTGCGCGCAATCTTCGGTGAGAAGGCCAGCGACGTCAAAGACACCTCCCTGCGCGTGCCGACCGGCACCAAAGGTACCGTCATCGACGTACAGGTCTTCACTCGTGATGGCGTCGAGCGCGACAGCCGTGCGCTGTCCATCGAGAAGATGCAGCTGGACGAGATCCGTAAGGACCTCAACGAAGAGTTCCGCATCGTCGAAGGCGCAACCTTCGAGCGTCTGCGTTCCGCTCTGAATGGCCAGGTAGTCGACGGTGGTGCGGGCCTGAAAAAAGGCACCGTGATCACTGACGAAGTCCTGAACGGTCTGGAGCACGGCCAGTGGTTCAAACTGCGCATGGCCGAAGATGCGTTGAACGAGCAGCTGGAAAAGGCTCAGCAGTACATCGTTGATCGCCGCCGTCTGCTGGACGACAAGTTCGAAGACAAGAAGCGCAAGCTGCAGCAGGGCGATGACCTGGCTCCAGGCGTGCTGAAGATCGTCAAGGTCTACCTGGCAATCCGTCGTCGCATCCAGCCGGGCGACAAGATGGCCGGTCGTCACGGTAACAAGGGTGTGGTCTCGGTGATCATGCCTGTGGAAGACATGCCGCACGACGCCAACGGTACTCCGGTCGACGTGGTCCTGAACCCGTTGGGCGTACCTTCGCGTATGAACGTTGGTCAGATTCTCGAAACCCACCTGGGCCTGGCGGCCAAGGGGTTGGGCGAGAAGATCAACCGCATGCTCGAAGAGCAGCGCAAGGCCGCTGAGCTGCGTGGCTTCCTGACCGAGATCTACAACGAGATCGGCGGGCGTCAAGAGCAACTGGAGACCTTCACCGATGAAGAGATCCTGACTCTGGCGAACAACCTGAAGAAGGGCGTGCCTATGGCTACCCCGGTCTTCGACGGTGCCAAAGAGCGCGAAATCAAGGCCATGCTGAAGCTGGCGGACATGCCGGAAAGCGGCCAGATGGTGCTGTTCGACGGTCGTACCGGCAACAAGTTCGAGCGCCCTGTGACCGTTGGTTACATGTACATGCTCAAGCTGAACCACTTGGTGGACGACAAGATGCACGCTCGTTCCACTGGTTCTTACAGCCTGGTTACCCAGCAGCCGCTGGGTGGTAAGGCGCAGTTCGGTGGTCAGCGTTTCGGGGAGATGGAAGTGTGGGCGCTGGAAGCATACGGCGCGGCATACACCCTGCAAGAAATGCTCACAGTGAAGTCGGACGACGTGAACGGTCGGACCAAGATGTACAAAAACATCGTGGACGGCGATCACCGTATGGAGCCGGGCATGCCCGAGTCCTTCAACGTGTTGATCAAAGAGATCCGTTCGCTCGGTATCGATATCGATCTGGAAACCGAATAACACGTGACGCGAATCGGGAGCGCGGCCTAACGGCGCGCTCCCTGCTCCGCCAGGAGGAAAGGCCTTGAAAGACCTACTGAATTTGCTGAAAAACCAGGGTCAAGTCGAAGAGTTCGACGCCATCCGTATCGGACTGGCCTCGCCTGAGATGATCCGTTCGTGGTCGTTCGGTGAAGTTAAAAAGCCGGAAACCATCAACTACCGTACGTTCAAGCCCGAGCGTGACGGTCTGTTCTGCGCCAAGATCTTTGGCCCAGTCAAGGACTACGAGTGCCTGTGCGGCAAGTACAAGCGCCTGAAGCACCGTGGTGTGATCTGCGAGAAGTGCGGCGTTGAAGTCGCCTTGGCCAAGGTTCGTCGTGAGCGCATGGCGCACATCGAACTGGCTTCGCCAGTCGCCCACATCTGGTTCCTGAAGTCGCTGCCGTCCCGTATCGGCCTGCTGATGGACATGACCCTGCGTGATATCGAGCGCGTTCTCTACTTCGAGAGCTACGTCGTTATCGATCCAGGCATGACCACTCTGGAAAAAGGTCAACTGCTGAACGACGAGCAGTACTTCGAAGCGCTGGAAGAGTTCGGTGACGACTTCGACGCCCGCATGGGTGCCGAGGCTGTCCGCGAACTGCTGCACGCTATTGACCTGGAGCACGAGATCGGCCGCCTGCGTGAAGAAATTCCGCAGACCAACTCGGAAACCAAGATCAAGAAGCTGTCCAAGCGTCTGAAACTGATGGAGGCCTTCCAGGGCTCGGGCAACCTGCCTGAGTGGATGGTCCTGACCGTTCTGCCGGTTCTGCCGCCAGATCTGCGTCCTCTGGTTCCGCTGGATGGCGGTCGCTTCGCGACTTCCGACCTGAACGATTTGTATCGTCGGGTAATCAACCGTAACAACCGTCTGAAGCGCCTGCTCGACCTGTCCGCGCCGGATATCATCGTGCGCAACGAAAAGCGCATGCTGCAGGAAGCGGTCGACGCCCTGCTGGATAACGGTCGCCGCGGCCGTGCCATCACCGGTTCGAACAAGCGTCCTCTGAAGTCCCTGGCCGACATGATCAAGGGTAAACAGGGTCGTTTCCGTCAGAACTTGCTCGGTAAGCGCGTTGACTACTCTGGCCGTTCGGTAATTACCGTAGGTCCGACCCTGCGTCTGCATCAGTGCGGTCTGCCGAAGAAGATGGCTCTCGAGCTGTTCAAACCGTTCATTTTCGGCAAGCTGGAAATGCGTGGTCTGGCGACCACCATCAAGGCCGCCAAGAAGATGGTCGAGCGCGAACTGCCAGAGGTCTGGGACGTTCTCGCTGAAGTGATTCGCGAACACCCCGTACTGCTCAACCGTGCACCGACCCTTCACCGTCTGGGTATCCAGGCCTTTGAACCGGTACTGATCGAAGGCAAGGCTATTCAGCTGCACCCGCTGGTCTGTGCTGCGTACAACGCCGACTTCGACGGTGACCAGATGGCCGTGCACGTGCCGCTGACGCTGGAAGCCCAGCTGGAAGCGCGCGCGCTGATGATGTCGACCAACAACATCCTGTCGCCAGCCAACGGTGAGCCGATCATCGTTCCTTCGCAGGACGTGGTACTGGGTCTGTACTACATGACCCGTGAAGCCATCAACGCCAAGGGCGAAGGTCGCGTGTTCGCCGACCTGCAGGAAGTCGACCGCGTATTCCGCGCCGGCGAAGCTGCCCTGCACGCGAAGATCAAGGTCCGTATCAACGAGACCGTAAACGATCGTGATGGTGGCAGTGTCAAGAACACCCGTATCGTCGACACCACCGTCGGCCGTGCGCTGCTGTTCCAGGTTGTACCGCCAGGTCTGTCGTACGACGTGGTCAACCAGCCGATGAAGAAGAAGGCGATCTCCAAGCTGATCAACCAGTGCTACCGCGTGGTTGGTCTGAAAGAGACCGTGATCTTTGCTGACCAACTGATGTACACCGGTTTTGCCTACTCGACCATTTCCGGCGTTTCGATCGGTGTTAACGACTTCGTTATCCCGGACGAGAAAGCCCGCATCATCGGTACCGCTACCGACGAAGTGAAGGAAATCGAGAGCCAGTACGCCTCCGGCCTGGTCACCCAGGGCGAGAAGTACAACAAGGTCATCGACTTGTGGTCGAAGGCGAACGACGAAGTATCCAAGGCGATGATGGCCAACCTCTCGAAAGAGAAGGTGATCGATCGCAATGGCGACGAAGTCGAGCAAGAGTCCTTCAACTCGATGTACATGATGGCTGACTCCGGTGCCCGGGGTTCGGCTGCCCAGATTCGTCAGTTGGCCGGTATGCGTGGCCTGATGGCGAAGCCGGACGGCTCCATCATCGAGACGCCGATCACCGCGAACTTCCGTGAGGGTCTGAGCGTACTCCAGTACTTCATCTCGACTCACGGTGCTCGTAAAGGTCTGGCGGATACCGCGTTGAAAACCGCGAACTCCGGTTACCTGACTCGTCGTCTGGTAGACGTTGCCCAGGATCTGGTCGTGACCGAGATCGACTGCGGCACCGAACAGGGTCTGCTGATGACCCCGCACATTGAAGGCGGCGACGTTGTAGAGCCTCTGGGTGAGCGTGTTCTGGGTCGTGTGATTGCACGTGATGTGTTCAAGCCTGGCACCGACGACGTTATCGTTCCGGCTGGCACCCTGGTCGACGAGAAGTGGGTCGAGTTCATCGAGCTGAACAGCATCGACGAAGTCGTCGTGCGTTCGCCGATCAGCTGCGAAACCCGTTACGGCATCTGCGCCAAGTGCTACGGTCGTGACCTGGCTCGCGGTCATCAGGTGAACATCGGTGAAGCGGTCGGCGTTATCGCTGCCCAGTCCATCGGTGAGCCTGGTACCCAGCTGACCATGCGTACGTTCCACATCGGTGGTGCGGCAAGCCGGACTTCGGCTGCCGACAGCGTTCAGGTGAAGAACGGCGGTATGGTTCGTCTGCACAACCTGAAGCAGGTCGAGCGCGCCGACGGCAACCTGGTCGCGGTATCGCGTTCTGGCGAACTGGCGATTGCCGACGAATTCGGTCGTGAGCGTGAGCGCTACAAGCTGCCTTACGGTGCGGTGATTTCCGTGAAGGAAGGTGAGAAGGTCGAAGCTGGCGCCATCGTCGCCAAGTGGGACCCGCACACCCACCCGATCGTTACCGAAATGAAAGGTACCGTGACCTTCGTGGGCATGGAAGAAGGCATCACCATCAAGCGTCAGACCGACGAACTGACCGGTCTGACCAACATCGAGGTTCTGGACGTCAAAGACCGTCCGGCTGCAGGTAAGGAAATCCGTCCTGCAATCAAGATGGTCGATGCCAATGGCAAGGATCTGCTGCTGCCGGGTACTGATGTACCGGCCCAGTACTTCCTGCCGGCGAACGCCCTTGTTGGTGTTGCTGACGGTGCCCAGATCGGCGTCGGTGACGTTATCGCGCGTATCCCGCAAGAAACGTCGAAGACCCGTGACATCACCGGTGGTCTGCCGCGCGTTGCCGACTTGTTCGAAGCGCGTCGTCCGAAAGAAGCGTCGATCCTGGCGGAAGTCAGCGGCACCATCGCCTTCGGTAAAGAAACCAAGGGTAAGCGCCGCCTGGTCATCACACCGAACGACGGTACCGATCCGTACGAAGAGCTGATTCCGAAGTGGCGTCACCTGAACGTCTTCGAAGGCGAACAAGTGAACCGCGGCGAAGTTATCTCGGACGGTCCTAGCGACCCGCACGACATCCTGCGTCTTCTGGGTGTTAGCGCGCTGGCCAAGTACATCGTCAACGAGATCCAGGACGTTTACCGTCTGCAGGGCGTGAAGATCAACGACAAGCACATCGAGACCATCCTGCGTCAGATGCTGCGTAAAGTTGAGATCACCGAGTCCGGTGACTCCAGCTTCATCA
Organism: Pseudomonas sp. FG98; assembly: GCF_057808595.1. Classification (NCBI taxonomy): domain Bacteria; kingdom Pseudomonadati; phylum Pseudomonadota; class Gammaproteobacteria; order Pseudomonadales; family Pseudomonadaceae; genus Pseudomonas; species Pseudomonas sp. FG98. The sequence continues at coordinate 11,709 of NZ_JBMDIJ010000114.1, forward strand.
AGGGCGACCAGATGGAGCTGACCCAGGTGCTGGTCGAAAACGAGCGCCTGGCAACCGAAGACAAGTTCGTGTCGAAGTTCTCGCGCGTGCTGCTCGGCATCACCAAGGCCTCGCTGTCCACCGAGTCGTTCATCTCGGCGGCCTCCTTCCAGGAGACCACCCGTGTTCTGACCGAAGCGGCGGTTACCGGCAAGCGCGACTACCTGCGCGGCCTGAAAGAAAACGTGGTCGTGGGTCGTCTGATCCCGGCTGGTACCGGTCTGGCTTACCACAGCGAGCGCAAGCGTCGCCGTGATGCTGACAAACCGCTGCGTGTAAGTGCCAGTGAGGTCGAGGCCGCACTGACTGAAGCGCTGAACTCCAGCGGTAACTGAAGAAGGGGCGGGGCCCTGGCAAGTCTTCTCTGAAACTCGGTGACATCAATTGTCACCGATGACCGGGGAGGGCGAGCCGGGGCCTCGTCTTGACTGCGTACAAGATCCTCTTTAGACTCTTGTACCCCTAAATTTGGTGGGGCTCTGCCCTGCCAATTTTTGCTTTTCTTGCAAGACAATAGCGTCGCAAGACAACAGTGGAGCTAGTAGATGGCAACTATCAACCAGCTGGTACGTCAGCCGCGTAAGCGTATCGTCGAGAAATCCGACGTTCCTGCGCTGCAGAACTGCCCGCAACGTCGTGGCGTGTGCACCCGCGTGTACACCACTACGCCGAAAAAACCTAACTCGGCACTGCGTAAAGTATGCCGTGTGCGTCTGACCAACGGTTTCGAGGTTTCCTCGTACATCGGTGGTGAAGGCCACAACCTGCAAGAGCACAGCGTCGTCCTGATTCGTGGCGGCCGTGTAAAAGACTTGCCAGGTGTTCGTTACCACACCGTTCGCGGCTCCCTGGATACCTCCGGCGTCAAAGGTCGTAACCAAGGTCGTTCGAAGTACGGTACCAAGCGTCCGAAGTAATCGGTCGTTTGCAGCAGTTCATTCATTTTATTGAGTCGATAAGAGTAAGGTCGGGCGCGAACTCCTTGAGTTGGGTGTCCCGGGCTAACCTGAAGACCGTTTGAGGGCTTATCAATGCCAAGACGTCGTGTAGCAGCCAAGCGTGAGATCCTGGACGATCCGAAATACGGAAGCCAGATCCTCGCCAAGTTCATGAACCACGTGATGGAAAGCGGCAAGAAAGCAGTAGCCGAGCGTATCGTCTACGGCGCTCTGGATACCGTTAAAGCACGCAAGAACAGCGATCCCCTGGAAATCTTCGAGAAAGCTCTCGACGCCATCGCTCCGCTGGTCGAAGTAAAGTCGCGCCGTGTTGGCGGTGCTACTTACCAGGTTCCTGTTGAAGTGCGTCCATCCCGTCGTAACGCGCTGGCAATGCGCTGGCTGGTAGACTTCGCCCGCAAGCGCGGCGAGAAGTCCATGGCGCTGCGCCTGGCTGGCGAGCTGCTGGATGCTGCTGAAGGCAAAGGTGCTGCAGTCAAGAAGCGTGAAGACGTGCACCGTATGGCTGAAGCCAACAAGGCTTTCTCGCACTATCGCTTCTAATTCAAGCATCAATCTTTTTGCGAGGGCTTTATGGCTCGTACTACAGCAATTAACCGCTACCGTAACATCGGTATCTGTGCCCACGTTGACGCGGGCAAGACTACCACTACCGAGCGGATCCTGTTCTACACAGGTCTGAGCCACAAGATGGGCGAGGTGCACGACGGCGCCGCGACCACCGACTGGATGGTGCAGGAGCAAGAGCGCGGTATCACCATTACCTCCGCTGCTGTGACTACCTTCTGGAAAGGTTCCCGTGGTCAGTACGACAACTACCGCGTAAACGTCATCGATACCCCCGGCCACGTTGACTTCACCATTGAAGTAGAGCGTTCGCTGCGTGTACTCGACGGCGCTGTCGTTGTGTTCTGCGGCACCTCCGGTGTCGAGCCTCAGTCCGAAACCGTATGGCGTCAAGCCAACAAGTACGGCGTTCCACGTGTTGTCTACGTGAACAAGATGGACCGTGCCGGCGCCAACTTCCTGCGCGTTGTTGGCCAGATCAAGAACCGTCTGGGTCACACCCCGGTTCCTGTTCAGCTGGCAATCGGCTCGGAAGAGAACTTCCAGGGCCAGGTCGACCTCATCAAGATGAAGGCGATCTACTGGAACGACGAAGACAAGGGCACCACCTATCGCGAGGAAGAAATTCCTGCCGATATGCTTGAGCTGGCTGAAGAATGGCGCGCCAACATGGTTGAAGCCGCCGCTGAAGCTAGCGAAGAGCTGATGAACAAGTACCTTGAAGAAGGTGAGCTGACCGTCGAAGAAATCAAGGCTGGTCTGCGCGCGCGTACCCTGGCCAGCGAGATCGTTCCGGCTGTCTGTGGTTCGTCCTTCAAGAACAAGGGTGTTCCTCTGGTTCTCGACGCCGTTATCGACTTCCTGCCTGCTCCGACCGAGATCCCTGCTATCCAGGGCATCCACCCGGACAACGTCGAAGACGAAAACGCGCCGAAAATCGAGCGTCACGCTAGCGACGACGAGCCGTTCTCGGCTCTGGCGTTCAAGATTGCCACCGACCCGTTCGTTGGTACTCTGACTTTCGTGCGCGTCTACTCGGGCTTCCTGAGCTCGGGCGACTCCGTGATCAACTCGGTCAAGGGCAAGAAAGAGCGCGTTGGTCGTATGGTGCAGATGCACGCGAACCAGCGTGAAGAGATCAAAGAAGTTCGCGCGGGCGACATCGCTGCTCTGATCGGCATGAAGGACGTCACCACTGGTGACACCCTGTGTGACGCAGACAAGCCTGTCATCCTTGAGCGTATGGACTTCCCTGAGCCTGTGATTTCGGTGGCTGTAGAGCCGAAAACCAAGCAGGACCAGGAAAAGATGGGTATCGCTCTGGGCAAGCTGGCTCAGGAAGACCCGTCGTTCCGCGTCAAGACCGACGAAGAAACTGGTCAGACCATCATCTCCGGTATGGGTGAGCTGCACCTGGACATCCTCGTTGACCGCATGAAGCGCGAGTTCAACGTCGAGGCCAACATTGGTAAGCCTCAGGTTTCCTACCGCGAGAAGATCACCAAGGACAACGTCGAGATCGAAGGCAAGTTCGTTCGTCAGTCCGGTGGTCGCGGTCAGTTCGGTCATTGCTGGATCCGCTTCTCGCAGCCGGCAGTGGACGAGAAGGGCAACATCACTGAAGGCCTGGAGTTCGTCAACGAGGTTGTAGGTGGTGTGGTTCCTAAGGAATACATCCCGGCGATCCAGAAAGGTATCGAAGAGCAGATGAAGAACGGCGTTGTCGCCGGTTATCCGCTGATCGGCCTGAAGGCAACCGTGTTTGATGGTTCCTACCACGACGTCGACTCCAACGAGATGGCGTTCAAGGTGGCTGCCTCCATGGCGACCAAGCAGCTGGCCCAGAAGGGTGGCGGTGTTGTGCTTGAGCCGATCATGAAGGTTGAAGTGGTAACCCCAGAAGACTACATGGGTGACGTGATGGGTGACCTGAACCGTCGTCGTGGTCTGATCCAGGGTATGGAAGACTCGGTTTCCGGCAAGGTTATCCGTGCTGAAGTTCCGCTGGGAGAAATGTTCGGTTATGCAACCGACGTTCGTTCCATGTCTCAGGGTCGCGCTAGCTACTCCATGGAATTCTCCAAGTACTCCGAAGCTCCGTCGAACATCGTCGAAGCACTCGTTAAAAAACAAGGCTAATCCAGCCCTTTAGGCAAGAGGTTCACTGTCGTGGCTAAAGAAAAATTCGAACGTAACAAACCGCACGTCAACGTTGGCACCATCGGTCACGTTGACCACGGTAAAACCACTCTGACTGCAGCTCTGACTCGCGTCTGCTCCGAAGTTTTCGGTTCGGCTCGTGTTGACTTCGACAAGA
>NZ_JBMDIJ010000115.1:0-15085 GCF_057808595.1 Pseudomonas sp. FG98
TCACCCCGCTCCCACAGAGTCCGCGTTACCTTGTCGACTCTGGTATTTAGCTGGGGACGAGATGTGTAGATACCCATGCCCATCGCTGGCTTGCCAGCGATGGGGCTGAAAAGGTCAGCTGCGCTCCAGCGCATTCACCAGATCATGGAAGGCTTCGCGGTTGGAGTCATTCAATCCCATGAGGATCTTGTGCGCTTCCAGCACCTTGGAACGCACCACCTCTTCATCCTGGTCCTGGGACGGCAGGTCGGTCAGGCATTCCGGGCAGGGAATCGGGCGGTCGACGATATTGAACACCTGATCGAAGCCCATCGACTGCAACAGACGGGTGATGTCGGCGTGGGTGGTGACCACGGTCGGCAGCAGGCCGACCTTCTGCCGCGACAGGATCGACAGCTTGGCCAGCAGGCCGAGGGTGGTGCTGTCGATGCTCTGGGTTTCCGTCAGATCGATGACGATCGCCGAGAAATTCAGCGCCGTGAAGATCTTCTCAATAGTTGCATCCAACGCCGAACACAGGGTCAGGCGCACTTCACCGACAAATTTCAGAACGAAGGTGCCGCTCTGTTCGGCGAACTGGATTCTACCGGTACTCATTGAAGGTTCCTGCTCAACACCAATAGGGCGATATCATCCGGCATCTCCCCAAGCGTAGCCAATTCGAATCGTCGGCGCAGGCCATCCAGGCTGCCGCCCGCGTCCCTGATGATTTCAGGCAGGGCCGCTTCTTTATCTTTGAGTGTCTCGCCGGGCAAAAGGTCAAGGATGCCGTCGGAGAGCAGGGTCAGGCTGAAGGTTTCCGGCAGTTCCAGGACGTGGTCCTGGTAGGTCGCCTCGTCGAACAGGCCAACCGGCAGGCCGCGGCCTTCCAGGTAGCGGCCCTGCCCCGGAGTGAACAGCACCGGCAGCGGCAGATGGCCGCCGATGGCGTAGGTCAGCAGACCGGTGTCTTCGTCGATCACGCCACCCACCATGGTGACGTGCTTGCCCAGCTTGCAGTTGATCAGGCCGCGGTTGATGTGGCCGAGCACTTCCGAGGGCTTGAAGTCACGCAGCGAGCCGGCGCGCTTGAATTCGAAGAGCAGGCGGGTGGTCATGAACTTCAGCAGCACGGTGACGAACGCCGAAGACGCACCATGCCCGGAGACATCCGCCAGGTAGAAGGCGATGCGCCGCTCGTCGACCCGGAAATAGTCGGCAAAGTCGCCGGACAGGTAGAGCGACGGAATGATCTGGTGCTCGAAGGCGAACCCGCCACAGTGCCACGGGCTTTCCGGGAGCATGTTCATCTGCACCTGGCGGCCGGCGGTCTGGTCCTCCTGCAGCAGGTGCAGGCTGGCTTCCAGTTCGCGGTTGGCGGTTTCGAGCTTTTCCCGGTAGCGCTGGTTTTCCAGGACCAGGCGCGCACGGTCGAGGGCCCGGCGCACGGAGTGCTCGAGAACGGCGAGGTCTTCCAGGGGCTTGATCAGGTAGTCGGCGGCACCGAGACGCAGGGCCTCCACCGCATCGTTCATCACCCCGGCACCGGAGACCACGATCACCGGCAGGTCCGGCGCGCGCTCGGTCACCTGGCGAATCAGCTCCAGCCCGCCCATTTGCGGCATGCGCAAATCGCAGATCACAAGGTCGGGCCGATCCTGTTCGAACACTTCGAGACCCTGCTGGCCATTGCTCGCCTGCAGGACGCTGAAACCGCTGTCTTCCAGGTAGGCGGCGAGACTCTCGCGCACCACGTCGTCGTCATCGATTATCAGCAGCGTTGCACTGGTTTTCTGCATGTGGGCAAACGGCGCCAGAAATAGGTTGGCGTAGGTGGCTCGACAGGCTGGAGCTCACGTACTGGATTCTCTTCTAGCCACTCTGCATTTCCACGTCGAGGGTCAGAAAAGACTGACCCGCAACAGGCAGAGGTGCCCTGTAAGGCGCAGACGGTACTCCCATCCGTCAGGCGTTTCAAGCATGCGGCGACGCTCTCGCAACCCTCTTTGCTACGCAAATCACCGGTAGTTATAAAAACCCGGTTTGTGGCAACTCAATGGAAGGACAACGGCAAGCTTCAAGCTGCAAGTTTCAAGAAAATGCGCTGGGCGCAAGGTCTTGCAGCGCGCAAAAACGTAAAAAGCTGCCAGAAAAAAGCCGCCCTGATACCGGCGGCTCTTTCTTGCAGCTTATGACTGAAACTTGTAACTATTTCGATCAGAAGTCGTCTTCGACCTGACCATCCTTCACCTTGAACTCGCGGTTCTGCAGATAGGCATTGCGAATGAAGGTGTACTTGTCGCCACGGATCATCTTTTCCGCCGACAGCAGGCTGGCCCGGGTATCCACCACATCGACGCCGCGGATGGTGTTACGGGTCGGTACGTGATCGATGTACTGGTAGGGCTCGGTGTAGGTGTCCGGGTACTTGGCCAGGGCATCGCGCACGGTGCTCGGACCGAGCAGCGGCAGCATCACGTAAGGGCCACTGCTGATACCCCAGTAGCCGAGGGTCTGGCCGAAGTCCTCGTCATTGCGCTGCAGGCCCATCTTGGTGCCGACATCGAAGAAACCGCCGAGACCGAAGGTGGTGTTGACGATCAGCCGGGCGGTATCAACGCCCGCCGCATGGGGCTTGAGCTGGAGGATGTTGTTGGCCAGGTTGGTCACGTCACCCAGGTTCTGGAAGACGTTGTGCACGCCATCCTGGAGGAACTGCGGGGTGACCCACTGGTAACCCTGGGCGATGGGTTTCAGCGCGTAGGTGTCGACCGTGTCGTTGAAGCGGAAGATAGGCCGGTTGATGCTTTCCCAAGGGTCATCCTCGGTGGCCGCCTGGGCCGCGAACGGCGCCAGCAGCGCGGTCGCGCAGACACTGGCCCGGAACAAACGATCGAGCACTCCCGTACCGATCCCACGCATAGCTATTCTCCTGGATGAACACTGAGCGGAACCGCCTGGGTCCCGCGCCAAAGTGGGCAAGTATAAAGCCTGGCGAAGCCCGCGTCGCAAATAGTTGACGCGGCCGGTTTCAAGAAAGCGTCACCAAACTGTCATACCCGACCGGTAACGTCCCGGCTATTTCAGGGATGTTGCCATGCCCCACCCTCCCGCCTTCACTGCGCTGTTGTTCGGACTCCGCGGCTGCCTGGTCGATTTCGGCGGGCGCGGACTGGAGACCACCCAGGCCACGCCAGTCCAGCCCACACCCGGCGCGCTCGACATGCTGGCCTGGCTGCGCCGCCACGACGTGCCCTGCGCCTGGCTCGATGACGTTGCTCCCGAACAGGGCAAGTACTTCAGCCATGCCCTGCCTGACTGGCTGCGGGCGATCCATCACGGCGACGCCAGGCCATGGCCGGCACCCGACGCCTGCTGGAACGCCCTGATGCAGATCGATGCCGGCCAGCTCGACGGCTGCGTGTTGATCAGCGGCGAACCACGCCTGCTCCAGGCCGGTCTCAACGCCGGATTGTGGACCATCGGCCTGGCCGCCTGCGGGCCACTGTGCGGATTGTCTGAAGCCGAGTGGCAGGCCCTCGACGACAAGCAGCGCGAGCACAAGCGCGGCAAGGCCACCCTGCAACTGTTCAGCCTCGGCGTGCACTCGGTGATCGACCATCTTCAGGAGCTGGCGGACTGCCTGGCCGATATCAGCCAGCGTCGGCTCAAGGGCGAGAAGCCCTGATCCGGATCATGCAAAGCGGCACGGCGTGGATTAATCTGTCAGACGTCGCATGGACCTTTCGCCAGTGCTGGCGGTCCATGGCTGTGCCTATTGATAGAAGGGAAATCGCCATGTCGAACAGCGATCTGCAACACCAACTCGAGACCCTGCGCGAGCAACTGGAGCAGGATCCGCCGCTCTCGGAAGAGGAGCGCACCCACCTGCATGAACTGATGCAGCAGATCGATGCCCAGATCAAGCTTGAAGCGGCGACCCAGGACAACAACCTGGTGGACGGGGTGAACCTGGCGGTGGAACGTTTCGAGGTCGACCATCCGGGGCTGACGGCGACCCTGCGCAACATCGTGCAGAGCCTGCAGAGCATGGGAATCTAAAGAACGCCGCGGCCCCTGTGGGAGCTGGCATGCCAGCTCCCACACGAGCCGCGGCGCTTTTCAGGTGATTGCTACTGCCTGACCAAGCGCCGGTTATCCACCTCGACCGGCCCGGTGCTGCGGTACGGGTTGATATCCAGCCCACCGCGGCGCACATAGCGCGCATACACGGTCAGGTACTCGGGATCGAGCAGGCGCTTGAGGTCCAGCCAGATCCGCTCCACGCATTGCTCATGGAAATCCGCATGCTGGCGGAAGCTGATCAGGTAGGTCAGCAGGCTCGCCGCATCCAGTTCCGGCCCGCGGTATTCCACCACCACGCTGCCCCAGTCCGGCTGACCGGTGACCGGGCAGTTGGATTTGAGCAGATGACTGTGCAGCACCTGCTCGACCTGCTTGTCCTTGTTGCAACGCAGCAGTTCCGGCTGCGGCTGCTCATAGTTGCTGATGCTGACATCAAGGTCGTCGATGCACTGCCCTGGCAGCGTCACCACACCCTCACCCGCCACCTCACCCAGGCTGCGTACCCGCACGGCCACCGGCTTGCCGGCAGCAGCGCCGAGGTCTTTCTCCAGGCAGGCCACCAGCGCATCGGCGGAATCGAACACGGTCTGGTTCAGCGAATTGAGATACAGCTTGAACGACTTGGATTCGATGATGTTCGGCGAATCGGCCGGAATGGCGAACTCGGCGATGGCCACCACCGGCTTGCCCGACGGCAGGAGCCAGGACAGCTCGAAGCAGTTCCAGAAGTCGACGCCCTGCCATGGCAAGGCGTCGCCGCTGACGCCCAGTTCGGCCCATTTCGCCAGGCGCGGAATGGGGAACAGCAGGGACGGCGTGTAGGTGGCTACGTATTCGCTGGATTTACCCAGCGGGGAGTGTTCTGCAGCGGGGTGCATGGCTCAAACCTGAAGGACGAAATGCGCATAGTCTATCGGGTTTGAGCCGCGGATGGCTCACTGGGCGATATTCAGCTTGCCGACCATGCCGGCCTGGTAGTGCCCGGGCACGTTGCAGGCGAACTCGATGGGCGCCGACCGGCTGAAGGTCCAGGTCAGCTCGCCACGCTGGCCGGGCTGGACCATGACCATGTTCGGGTCGTCATGCTGCATACCGCCCATGTTGCCGTGGTCCATGCCGCCATGCCCCATCTTCGAGTGATCCATCTGCGCCATGGCGAGCATTTCCTTCTGGTGCGCCGCATGCATGGCGGCGTCGCCGAGATTGAACTCGTGGGCCACCTGGCCCTTGTTGATCACCACGAAGCGCACGGTTTCACCGGCCTTGACCTCAAGACTGCGCGGTTCGAAGTACATGTCGCCCAGGGTTACCTCGACCGTGCGTGTGGCCTTGGCCGCCGGGGCCGGGTGGCCGAAGGCAAAACCGTGCTCGGGCGCGGCCATGGCCGGCAGGCTGAGCAGGGCAAGCAGGGCGCTGGTGAGTGCACGTTTCATTGGGGTACCTCGTTGCAGTCGATTCATGGCGCCATTCTGCGAGGCCCGCGCTGGCGTCGACCTGACGAAAAGATTACAACTTTGTCAGCTTCGCCCTGCCCGCCCGACGTGCAGGTATAACGTCACCGTTCCTCCCCGACCGAGAGCCCCATGAAACTGCTGATTGTCGAAGACCAGGCCAAGACCGGCCAGTACCTGCGCCAGGGCCTGAGCGAGGCCGGGTTCAGTACCGAGCTGGCGAACGACGGCGAAACCGGCCAGTTCATGGCCCTGACCGGCGATTACGACCTGCTGATTCTCGACGTGATGCTGCCCGGTCGCGATGGCTGGCAGATTCTCAAGGCGGTGCGCGATGCCGGGCAAGGCGTGCCGGTGCTGTTCCTGACCGCTCGCGATGCGGTCGAGGACCGGGTCCATGGCCTGGAACTGGGCGCCGACGATTACCTGGTCAAGCCCTTCGCCTTTTCCGAACTGCTGGCCCGGGTCCGCACCCTGCTGCGCCGTGGCGGCAACCCGACCCAGGAAACCACCCTGGGCCTGGCCGACCTGCGCCTCGACCTGATCCGCCGCCGCGTCGAACGCGCCGGCCAGCGCCTGGACCTGACCGCCAAGGAATTCGCCCTGCTGGAACTGCTGCTGCGCCGCCAGGGCGAAGTGCTGCCCAAGTCGCTGATCGCCTCCCAGGTGTGGGACATGAACTTCGACAGCGACACCAACGTGATCGAGGTGGCGATCCGCCGTTTGCGCCTGAAGATCGACGATGCCCACGACAACAAGCTGATCCACACCGTGCGCGGCATGGGCTATGTCCTCGAAGAGCGTCCGGCCTGATGCCGCGCCTGTCCCTCGGCGTCCGCCTCGCCCTGCTCTTCGCCGCCTGCACCGCCGTGGTGTCGCTGGTGGCCGGGATCCTTTTCAGCCGCGCCAGCGCAGCGCATTTCGTCGAACTGGACCAGCAACTGCTGAGCAACCGCCTGCCAGTGCTGCAGCGCATTCTCGACGGCGTCGACAGCCCCGCCAGCCTGATCCCGCGCCTGCCCGCGCTGAAGGAAGAACTGGCCCACCAGACCGACCTGGCCCTGCGCGTGCGCGGCCACGATGGCACCGTCTGGTTCGCCAGCCGCAGCAACTTGCCGGACAGCGCCGACCAGACGGGCCTGACCACCTTGCAGGCCGAGCACAGCGACTACCGCGGCCTTGGCGTGCAACTGCCGGCTGCCCAGCTCACCCTGTTTCTCGACATCACCCACCACCAGCACTTTCTCCAGCGCATGCAACGGCTGATCTGGCTGACCGTCGGCCTCAGCGCCCTGGCCACCGCGCTGCTTGGCGCCTGGGCCGCGCGCAGCGGACTGCGACCGTTGCGGCGGATGGGCGAAGTCGCTGCCGGCGTGTCCGCGCGCTCACTGACCACACGCCTGCCGGTGGAGCAGATGCCGGTGGAACTGGCGGAACTGGCCAGGACCATGAACGCCATGCTCGAGCGCCTGGACGACGCCTTCCAGCGTCTCTCGGCGTTTTCCGCCGATATCGCCCATGAGCTGCGCACGCCGCTGTCCAATCTGCTGACCCATACCCAGGTCACCCTGACCCGCCCGCGCAGCCTCGACGAATACCGCGAGGCGCTGCACGGCAACCTGGAGGAGCTGCAATGGATGGCGCAGATGGTCAACGACATGCTCTACCTGGCCAAGGCCGATCACGGGCTGCTGATGCCCAACCGCGAGCCACTGGCGCTGCATGGGGAGGTGGATGCCCTGCTGGAGTACTACGGCGCGCTGGCCGAGGATACCGGGGTGGCCCTGGTCCGTAATGGCGAGGCGACCCTGGCCGGCGACCGCCATATGCTGCGGCGGGCCCTGTCCAACCTGCTGGACAACGCCCTGCGCTTCACCCCGGGGGATGGAGAAATACGGGTAAGTATCGAGGAACGTGAGGACGGCATTCGCCTGGAAGTGGCCAATCGCGGCGAGCCTATCGATGCTGCGCAGTTGCCGCGCCTGTTCGACCGTTTCTATCGCGCCGATCCGGCGCGCCGGGCCGGCAGCAGTGAACATGCCGGGCTGGGCCTGGCCATCACCCAGTCGATCGTCCGCGCCCATGGCGGGCGTATCCAGGCCGAATCGGCAGCGGGCTGGACCCGATTCATCATCGAGCTGCCCGCCACCTGAAAGCGCTTACTCGTAGCGCAGCGCCATCGCCGGCTCGACCTGCGAGGCGCGCCAGGCCGGGTAGATGGTGGCGAGGAAACTCATCACCAGGCCAGCGCTGCAGATCAGCACCACATCGCCCCATTGCAGTTCCGACGGCAGCGAGCTGATGAAGTACACGTCGGAGGTGAAGATGTGCTGGCCACTGACCCGCTCGATCCAGCCCACCACATCGCTGACGTTGAGCGCCAGGGCCACGCCAAGCACGCCACCGATCAGCGTGCCGACCACGCCGATCAGGCTGCCCTGGACCATGAAGGTGCCCATGATCTGCCCGGGCGTCGCGCCGATGGTGCGCAGGATGGCGATATCCGCGCCCTTGTCGTTCACCACCATGATCAGGGTGGCGATGATGTTGAACGCGGCCACAGCGATGATCATCAGCAGCAACAGGCCGATCATGGTCTTTTCCATCTTCATCGCGCTGAACAGGCTGCCCTGGGTGTGGGTCCAGTCATCGGCGCGATATTGCTCGCCAAGCTCGCTGGCGATGGCCGAAGAGACGACCGGCGCGGCGTACAGATCCTTGATCTTCAGGCGCACGCTCTGCACCTGGTTCGGCTCCCAACGCTGCATCTGCGCGGCATCGGCGACATGGATCATGGCCATGGAGCCATCCAGCTCGGCGCCGACCTTGAAGATGCCGACCACGGTCAGGCGCTGCAGGCGCGGGGTGATGCCGCCCGGTTCGTTGCTCACTTCGGGGACGATCAGGGTCAGCTTGTCGCCGACCGAGAGACGGAAGCGCCGTGCGGTGATCTCGCCGATGACCACGCCGAACTCGCCCGGCTTGAGGTCTTCCAGGCTGCCCTGGACGATGTGCTGGGTAACGATGGAGACCTTGCCTTCCTGTTCCGGGTCGATACCGCTGACCTGGATCGGCTGCATCGAACCCTTGTAGGAGAGCATGCCTTCCATCTCGGTGAAGGGCACCGCAGCGAGCACCTCGGGGTTCTTCAGCGCGGCGGCAGCCACCGGCTGCCAGTCGTCCAGCGGCTTGACCCCGACGATCATGGCGTGGGGCACCATGCCGAGGATGCGCGAGCTCATTTCGCGCTGGAAGCCGTTCATCACCGACAGCACGGTGATCATCGCCAGCACGCCGAGGGACAGGCCGATCATCGAGGTCATGGAGATGAACGAGATGAAGTGGTTGCGACGCTTGGCGCGGGTGTAGCGGGCGCCGATGAAAATGGACAAGGGTCTGAACATGAAGTGATGCACCCAGGCAAGGAAAACGACCAGGGCGCCCGGCTATGGCACGGGCGCCCGCCACGAGTCAGATCGACGCTTCAGATAGAAACCAGACGCCCCTCTTCCAGGCGCAGCACGCGGTCCATCTGCCGGGCCAGGTTCAGGTCATGGGTGACCACCAGGAAGGCGGTCTGCGACGAGGTGCTCAGCTCGCGCATCAGGTCCTGGATGCCCTGGGCGGTGTGCTGGTCGAGGTTGCCGGTGGGTTCGTCGAGCATCACCAGGCCGGGACGGTTGACCAGTGCCCGGGCGATCGCCACGCGCTGGCGCTCGCCGCCGGACAGTTCGGCTGGCTTGTGGGTCAGGCGATGACCGAGGCCGACACGCTTGAGCAGCGCCTCGGCGCGCTCGCGGGCTTCCGGGATCGCAGTGCGGCCGATCAGCAGCGGCATGCACACGTTCTCCAGGGCGGTGAACTCCGGCAGCAGGTGGTGGAACTGGTAGACGAAGCCCAGTGCGCGATTGCGCAGCAGACCGCGGGCGCGCTCGCCGAGGGCCGACAATTCTTCGCCGGCCAGCCAGACGCTGCCCCGGGTCGGGGTGTCGAGGCCGCCCAGCAGGTTGAGCAAGGTACTCTTGCCCGAGCCAGAGCTGCCGACGATGGCCACCCGCTCACCGGGGAACAGTTCAAGTTGCAGGTTCGACAGTACCTGCACCGACTCCGGGCCTTCCTCATAGGACTTGCCCAGGTCGCGGCAACTCAGTACGGCTTTATCACTCATGCCCAACTCACTCATAACGTAGCGCCTCCGCAGGCTGGGTGCGCGCCGCACGCCAGGCCGGATACAGGGTGGCGAGGAAACTCAGGACCAGCGCCGCACCACAGACCATCCACACGTCCTCGGCCATGATCCGCGACGGCAGGTAGTCGATGAAATAGACATCGGCGTTGAGGAATTTGTGACCGATCAGGGTCTCCAGGCCGGCGATGGCGGCGCTGACGTTGAGCGCCGCGAGAATGCCCACCGCCGCGCCGATGGCCGTGCCGACCACACCGATGATGGTGCCCTGGACCATGAAGATCGCCATGATCTGCCCCGGCGTGGAGCCCAGGGTACGCAGGATGGCGATGTCGCCGCGCTTGTCGTTGACCACCATGACCAGGGTGGAAATGATGTTGAACGCCGCCACCGCGACGATCAGCAGCAGGAGCAGGCCGATCATGGCCTTCTCCATGCGGATCGCCTGGTACAGGTTGCCGTAGCTGCGAGTCCAGTCCCGCGCGTAGAACTCGTGGTCGCCCAGCTCGCGGGCGATGTTGAAGGCGTTGCGCGGGGCCTGGAACAGGTCGTCGAACTTCAGGCGCAGGCCCTGGACCTGATCCGCCTTCCAGCGGTGCAGGCGCGACAGGTCGGCGAGGTTGGTCAGGCCCAGGTAGCCGTCGATTTCGCCGGCGCCGACATGGAAGGTGCCGACCACGGTAAAACGCTTCATGCGCGGGAACATGCCGGCCGGGGTGACGGTGACCTCGGGGGCGACGAAGGTCAGCTTGTCGCCGATGCCGACGCCGAGCTTGGCCGCCGCCTTGTCGCCGATCAGGATGCCGAAGCCGCCGGGCTCGAGATCTTCGAGACGACCCTGCTGGATGAAGTCGCCGATAATCGAAACCTTGCGCTCCTGCGCCGGGTCAATACCGTTTAGCAGGACCTTCTGTACCTTGCCGTCGTGGGTCAGCAGCCCCTGCATCTGGGTGAAGGGGGCGACATCGAGCACCGAGGGATTCTGCTTTACTTTATCGGCGAGGGCCGGCCAATCGCTGATCGGCTGCCCGGTCTCCAGGGTGGCGTGAGGGACCATGCCGAGAACGCGGGTACGCATCTCGTAGTCGAATCCGTTCATGACCGAGAGCACCACGATCATCACCACCACGCCAAGGGCGAGGCCGATCATCGAGGTCAGGGAAATGAACGAGACGAAGTGGTTGCGGCGCTTGGCACGGGTGTAGCGCGTGCCGATGAAGACGAAAAGAGGTCTGAACATGTCGGGGCTTGTTCGGATGAAAGAGGAACGTCCTTGTGGCGGGGTCAGGACAGCGGATTTACACTCAGACCACCGCCGTAACCATGGGTTCGCCATGTCGACATTAGATGAAGAAGATCGCCGCGAATACTATCGCATCGAGGATAGGATCGCACTGGAAATTAGCCCGCTGAGCGCGGCGGACGCCCTTGGCACGGACTTGTTGCAAGATGATTCACACCTGTTCAACCTGCTCAGCGAACTGCACCTGAGCGAGTTCGAATCGCAGCACCTGCTGCGCCAGCTGAGCGAGAAGGACCGTACCCTCGCCGCCTTCCTCAAGGCCCAGAACAAACGTATCGACCTGCTCAGCGCGGTGATCGCGCAGATCCTCATCGGCGAGATCGGCGCACCGCAGGCGGTGACCCTGTCCGAGGGCGGCGTCGAGTTCAAGCACTCCTCGGCATACGAACCCGGCAGCCGCGTGGCATTGAAAATGGTCCTGATGCCCCGCGCCTCCGGCTTGCTGCTGCGCGGCAAGGTCACCCACTGCGACAAGCTGGCCGACGGCAGCTACGACATCGGCACCGAATTCGTCGACATGAGCGATGCCCAGCGCCAGTTGCTGGCCCGCTACATCCTGCAACGGCAGCAACAGCAACGCCGCCAGGCCCTGGAACAGAACGACCCGCCAGCTTCCTGAGCTTCAATCTTCTGTCTTTCTTGAAGGAACAAACGTGACGCAGATCTACGGCCATCGTGGCGCCAAGGGCGAAGCCCCGGAAAATACCCTGACCAGCTTCCAGCAGTGCCTGCAACATGGCGTGCGCCGCTGTGAACTCGACCTGCACCTGTCGGCCGACAACGAGCTGATGGTGATCCATGACCCTGGCCTGAAACGCACCACCGGCCGCCGCGGCAAGGTGGTGGAGCACAGCGCCGCCGAACTGGTGACCTACGACGCGCGCAAGGGCGGACCCGGCTGGGTGCAGCCCTGCCCCATCCCGCGCCTTGAGGAACTGTTCGAGAAATGCCCGTTCGAGCACTGGCAACTGGAGGTCAAGAGCGCCTCACGGACCCGTGCCGCGACCACGGTACTGGCGATCCGCGAAATGGCCCAGCGTTTCGGCCTGCTGGACAAGGTGACCATCACCTCCAGTTCCCGCGAGGTATTGGCCGCCGCCCAGGAGCTGGTACCGGACGTATCCCGCGGCCTGGTGGCGGAATATGCCTGGCTCGACCCGCTGAAGGTCGCGCAGAACTATGGCTGTGAATTGCTTGCGCTGAACTGGACGCACTGCAGCCCCGAGCGCCTGGCCAAGGCCCAGCGCCAGGGGCTGCATGTGTCGGTGTGGACGGTCAACGAGCCAGCGCTGATGCGCCGGCTCGCCGACTTCGGCGTAGACAGCCTGATTACAGACTTTCCCGGTTTGGCCACTGCCACCCTCGGGAATCGCTGAAATCGATCTCCCCGGCCGGCTCAGGCCACCGGCCGGAGCCGCTCAAAAAAGCCGGTTGAGGCCGTCGTACGCAGCTACCCGATAGGCTTCGGCCATGGTCGGGTAGTTGAAGGTGGTGTTGACGAAGTACTTGAGGGTATTGCGCTCACCCGGCTGGTCCATGATGGCCTGGCCGATGTGGACGATCTCCGACGCCTGGTAGCCGAAGCAGTGCACGCCGAGGATTTCCAGGGTTTCGCGATGGAACAGGATCTTCAGCATGCCTTGCGGCTCGCCGGCAATCTGTGCCCGGGCCATGCTCTTGAAGAAGGCCTTGCCCACTTCGTAAGGCACCTTGGCCTGGGTCAGTTCCTGCTCGTTCTTGCCGATCGAGCTGATCTCCGGAATGGTGTAGATCCCGGTCGGCACGTCGTTGACGAAGCGCCAGCTGCCGTTGTCGACGATGCTGCCGGCGGCGGAGCGGCCCTGGTCGTGGGCGGCACTGGCCAGGCTCGGCCAGCCGATCACGTCACCGGCGCCGTAGATGTTCGGCACCTGGGTGCGGTAGGCCTCGTCGACCTCGATCTGGCCACGGCTGTTGACCTTGATACCGATGTTTTCCAGGCCCAGCTTGTCGGTGTTGCCGGTCCGGCCGTTGCACCACAGCAAGGCGTCGGCCTTGATCTTCTTGCCCGACTTCAGATGCAGGATCACCCCGTTGTCCAGGCCTTCGACGCGCTCGTACTCTTCGTTGTGGCGCACGGTGATGTTGTTGTTGCTGAAGTGGTAGCTCAGCGCCTGGGAGATTTCCGAGTCGAGGAAGCTCAGCAACTGGCCACGGTTGTCCACCAGCTCGACCAGTACGCCCAGACCACTGAAGATCGAGGCGTATTCGCAGCCGATCACGCCGGCGCCGTAGACGATCAGTTTGCGCGGGGTGTGGCCGAGGCTGAGGATGGTGTCGCTATCGTAGATACGCGGATGGTGGAAATCGATATCGGCCGGGCGGTACGGGCGCGAACCGGTGGCGATGATGATGTGCTTGGCCACCAGTTTCTCGACCACACCGTTGGCGCAGACCACTTCGACGGTCTGCTCGTCGGCGAAGCTGCCGGTGCCGACGAACACGTCGACGCGATTGCGTGCATAGTAGCCAGTACGCGAGGCGACCTGCTTGGAGATCACTTTCTCGGCGCTTTTCAGCACGTCGGGGAAGGAGAACCAGCGCGGCTCACCAATGGCCCGGAACATCGGGTTGGTGTTGAACTGCATGATCTGGCGCACCGAGTGACGCAGGGCCTTGGACGGGATGGTGCCCAGATGGGTGCAGTTGCCGCCGACCTGGCGACGGCTATCGACCATCGCTACCTTGCGTCCTGCTTTGGCAGCATTCATTGCCGCCCCTTCTCCTGCGGGGCCGGAACCCAGCACCACTACGTCGTAGTTGTAGACAGCCATGCGTACTCCTTCAGAACAGGCCCGGGCGCCAGGCCGGCGACCGGGGCATCATGGCGCACGGTCGACGCCATGAAAAAATTCGGGTGCAGTCTAATCAAGCTTGAACGGCGCGCACATTAACCCTTGGTCGCGTCGTAGGCTATTTTTCTCTGCACTACATGCAAGACATTCATTCTTCGTTTTCACCAGCACCCGTACCGACGATCCGCTCGAACGCCGGGGTCACACGGGCGATAAAACCACTATCGGCACGCAGGACAAAAACCGCAGCCAGATTCTGTGCCAGGGCATACTCCCAGCCCTGCTCCGGCCCGAGGATCAGCAACAGGGTGGAATAACCGTCGGCCACCAGCGCCGAGGCATCGAACACCGTCACCGCCGCCAGCGAATGGGCAATCGGCTTGCCGAGACGGGCGTCGAAGGTGTGGGAAAAACGCTGGCCATTTTCCTCGAAATAGTTGCGGTAGTCACCCGATGTCGACACGCCGAGGCCATCGATGCTGAGGATCTGCTCGGCGATCTGGCGGTCTTCCCGCGGCCACTCCAGAGCCACGCGCCAGGCGCTGCCGTCGGGCTTGCGGCCGACGGCCTTGAGTTCGCCGGTGACCTCCACCAGCAGATTGTCGATGCCCAGGCTGCGCAGGCGCTCGACGATACGGTCGACGCTGTAGCCGGCGGCGATGCTGTTGAAGTCCAGTTCCAGGGCGATGTCCTTGCACAACTGGTCGCCATCGATGCGCAGGTGGCCCTGGCCGACACGCTGACGCACTTCGGCCAGACGCTGGGCGCTGGGCACCTTTTCTTCCCGGGATTGCGGGCCGAAGCCCCACAGGTCCATCAGCGGTTCGACACTGAGGTCGAAGGCGCCGCCGCTTTCGCGCCAGAGCACTTCGCCCAGGCGTACCAGCTTGAGCACGTCTTCCGGCATGGCCTGGCAACTGCCGGCAGGCAGACGGTTAAAGGTGGAGACCAGGGAGTCGCTGCGGTAGGTGGAAAAGTGCTGGTCGACTCCGCCGAGGATGCTTTCGATCTCGCGCTTGACCTGATCGGTGTCCGGGCCCGAGGCGGGCGGGACGTATTGCACGGTGTAGGTGCTGCCCATGGTTGGGCCGCTGATACGTTCGACCGGGTCGGGCTTGCTGCAGCCGGTCAGGATGAACAGGGCACAGAGGGTGCTCAGGATTGCTTTCAAACCGGTCCTCCCATGCAAGCCTTGAGGGCCCTATCGCCGGCAACGCCGGCTCCCACAGGGGTTGTGTGCACCGCC
>NZ_JBMDIJ010000116.1:0-14112 GCF_057808595.1 Pseudomonas sp. FG98
GCCTCGACATCAATCTTGCTGATCAGGTTGTTCTTGCCGGCCTCATCGCTGGCAAGCTCCCACAGAGGCGCGCGTTGCCATTGGACTTGTTCTCACCACTCACGGCCCGGCCAGTTCCACCACCTCGCCCTCGCCACTGCCCAGGTCGTACACCACCAGTACCTCGCTGACCGCGTCTGCACCAATGACCAGCGTCCCCTCGGCATTCCAAGCCCCCGACTGCCCAGCCGCGACGTAGTCGTCCGCTCGCCCCACGCAGTTGGCCATGATCACGCTCATGCCGTGCTCCCTGGCAACCAGCGGGTAGTGAGCATAAGCCGTATCCACGCCGCGCTGCGACTTGGCCACGCTGGTGAAATACACCTGCGCGCCTGCATGCGCGGCCTGCTGAGCATGTTCCATCTGCAGCGATTCGTAGCAGATCGCCGGGGCCAGAATCGTCTCGCCCCGGGTAAACAGGCTCTGCCCCGCCCCTGGCAGGAAAAACGGAAATTCATCGGGATGCAGCCGTTGCTTGCAATACAAGGTGCGCGGCAACTGCGGCTGGAACACCAGCATGCCGATGCGGTTGCCGCCCGACTTGCGGATCGGCGCCCCTACGGCGATCAGCATGCCGAAACGGTCGCTCAGCCACTGGAACACATCCAGGCGCTCGTCCTCGGGCTGCATCGCCAGCACCTCGGCCAGGCGCGGCTCGTAGCCGGTGAGGGACAACTCCGGGAAGACGATCATGTCGGCGCCCAGGCTGGCGGCGATCTCGATGACATCGACGTGCTTGTCGAGGTTGTGCTCGATATTGCCGGCGGTACAGGCGATCTGTGCAGCGATCAGTTTCATTGCGCTTCCTTGAAAGGCCGAATCGGTTATTCCACTGCCTCGACCACACCCTGGTCCTCACCGAGGAAACCACCGCTCTGATGCTGCCAGAGCCGTGCGTAGGTGCCGTTCCGGGCGAGCAGTTCAGCGTGGGTACCCTGCTCGATGATGCGCCCGTTGTCCATGACGATCAGGCGGTCCATCGCGGCGATGGTCGAGAGCCGGTGGGCGATGGCGATCACCGTCTTGCCCTGCATCATTTCGTCGAGGCTTTCCTGGATGGCGACCTCGACTTCCGAATCGAGGGCACTGGTGGCTTCGTCGAGCAGCAGGATCGGCGCGTTCTTCAGCATCACCCGGGCGATGGCGATGCGTTGTCGCTGGCCGCCGGAGAGCTTGATACCGCGCTCGCCAACCAGCGTGTCATAGCCACTGTGGCCCTGGCGGTCGCTGAGCTGGCGAATGAACTCGTCGGCCTGGGCGTTGACCGCAGCGGCACGGACTTCCGCCTCGCTGGCCTCGGGACGCCCATAGGCGATGTTGTCGCGGATCGAGCGATGCAGCAGCGAGGTGTCCTGGGTGACCATGCCGATGGCACTGCGCAGGCTGTCCTGGGTGACCGTGGCGATGTTCTGCCCATCGATGCGGATCTCGCCGCTGTCCACATCGTAGAAGCGCAGCAGCAGGTTGATCAGGGTCGACTTGCCGGCGCCGGAGCGCCCCACCAGGCCGATCTTTTCGCCCGGGCGGATATCCAGGCTCAGGCCATCGAGCACCTGGCGCTCGCCGTTGTAGTTGAAGCTGACCTTGTCGAAGCTCACCGCGCCACCGCGGGTCGCCAACTGGCCGGCGTTCGGCGCATCCACCACCTTGGGGCCCTGGGTCAGGGTCTGCATGCCGTCCTGCACGGTGCCGATGCTTTCGAACAGCGAAGTCATCTGCCACATGATCCAGTGCGACATGCCGTTGATGCGCAGGGCCATGGCGGTGATCGCCGCGACCGCCCCGGTACCGACGTCGCCCTGGTGCCAGAGCCACAGGGAATAGCCGCCGGCGCCAAGGATCAGACCGACCACCAGGGCCTGGTTGACGATCTCGAACTGGCTGACCAGGCGCATCTGGCGGAAGCCGGTTTCCTTGAAGTCCTCCATCGCTGCCCGGGCGAAGTGCGCCTCGCGCTTGGAGTGGGAAAACAGCTTCACCGTGGTGATATTGGTGTAGGCATCCGACACCCGCCCGGTCATCGACGAGCGGGCGTTGGCCTGCTCCTGGCCGACCTTGCCCAGGCGCGGCACGAAATACAGCATGGCCAGGCCGAACAGGACGATCCAGGCAATGAACGGCAGCATCAGCTTGAGGGCGAAGCCACCGGCCAGGGCAATGATGGCGATGAAGTACACGCCGATGCCAGGAAGGATCTCGATCACCGTGAACAGCACTTCGCGCACCGCCAGGGCGGTCTGCATCACCTTGGTGGTAACCCGGCCGGAGAACTCGTCGGAGAAAAACGACAGGCTCTGCCGCAGCATCAAGCGGTGGAAGTCCCAGCGCAGGCGCAGCGGCAGGTTGATCGCCAGGACCTGGTGCTGAACCATGGTGCGCAGTGCCACCAGTCCGACGCTGGCCAGCAATACCAGACCGATGCCCCACAGCACGCGGCTTTCCTCATCGGTCACCGCAGCGCCGGACTGCCAGGCGGCCAGCAGGTCGACCACCTGGCCGAGCACGGAAAACAGCCAGGCCTCGTAGACCGACACGGCAGCGCTGAGCAGCGCGAACAGCAGCACGTAGCCACGGGCGCCGCGGGTGCAGGCCCAGAGGAAGCGCAGCAGGCCGACGGGAGGGGGCGGCAGTTCGTCTGGCGGGAAAGGGTCGAGGCGGCGCTCGAAGACACGGAGCATGGGGGTACCTGGCAGAGGGAAAGTGGTCAGTCTGCCATTTGATGGAGGGTTTGCGGGGGTTTTTGGTTCCGATGTTGTGGATGATGGCCCCCGGGGCAGACGTGGTTAGCGGAACAAGCAGGCGTTAGCATGCGCGGCTGGGTAAAGGCGAAACATTCCAGGAGAGCGGTTTGAATCCACGAAATGAAATCCTTGAGTCATTCGGTCCTGCGGTCTTCTCCAGGCCACTTTTCTATTGCTACCCCGGCGGCCTGCGCTTCGAGCTTTCGGAAGGCGGCACCGCGGTTCGGCAATTGGTGGTGGCGATGGAGAAAGCTAGAAGGATCTGCAAGGACATCTTCGACGACGGCGAATCCATGATTGCCTGTGTACGGGCACACGCCGACAGTCAGCGTTTTTCTCATCGCAGAGAGCTGCGTGCGCTCAGGGACGCCGGGATTCGCATTCCCGCCCGGCGCTGGATATGGAGCGAGGAAAAGGACGAAGACGATCGCTGCGATGACGAAGGCCCGGAGTACTGGGTACACCTGGCTTTCGAGGCGCCTGCCGCCTGGCTTGAATCACTGTTGTGGTGCGCCCTGGCCAAGGATCTGGGCATACATCCGCAGATCCAGTCCGGGATCTATCTATTCAACCTGAAGAAAAATATCGTGGCGTTTCCCTACGATGATCGAGGGATGGATGTGGTTGGGCCCAACGAGGATGCGCTGCGTGAGCTTTATGAGGTGCATGGGGAGCTATTGCTGGAGTACGACCGGGAGATCATGGAGGGAACGTTTGGCGTGGGGGCTGGGGAGCGTTGAGTTTATCGAGTGGCAGGAGGCAGGGTTTGAATGCGATCAGGTTTTCCCGTGGACCTCGAACTGACCATGCTCTTGGCTTGCAGCGCCGAGGACCGAGCGCTCTCCCAGTCCTTGCGCCACAAAGCACGTCGGCTTGCTTGTCGACAAAGCCAAGGAGACTGATCTTCATCACCATTCCCGGCTAGATCCCATTCGATACGGAAGAATGCTATGGATGGGCGGCTGCCATTCGCGAGAAATCGCGCTGGATCCGAAGCTGCCCGTCGCGAATGGCCGCATTCGGCCAAGAGCGGACTCTCCGTTCTTTCCAATACGCACGTTGAACAGGTTCAACCCCTGCGTGCCGCCATCACATTGGTATCCAGGCAACCTGCTCTATGAGCCGCTTTGCCACCTAGGTTTCCCAGCCTTCCCTGGACAACTCGCCATCCTCACTGTCACCGCCAACCATATCGGCCATCTCGTCATCATCGAACCTGTACCTTTTGGGCACTGGAGCCTTGTCATCTTCAACCGGGGCGTAGAGACCTTTTTCGACTTTCGTGATATAGCCTTTCTGAAAGAAGGTACTCATTGCATTCGCAAAAATACTCCTCCATTCCAGAGCGGTTTTGATGCCCAATTGGTTGAAACGACCGTAAATCTCGTCTGCCAGGACATTCATCTGCATCACACTACCAGGCGTCCACGTGGCAATCCTTACCTGAGCGAAGGTAAAGGCAATCAAATACAGTTTTTTCCCTAACGGAAGCGGAACTTGAAGCACATTAGAACGATGCTTAATTTTTTGGGCGCGCGTGAATGCCGCAGCAGCGGCAATCTCTAAAGGCAGGGTTGGTTGCAGCTCCCGGATACGCTTGCCAGGCAGGTCACCGGAAACCACACCATCCATTAGCCTCAATTCATCAATAATATCTGCGCCTGGATACGGGACTCTTTCTGGCGCAGTGGTGCACAACGTACAATCGTTGGCACCTCCTTCAGTATGTGGTGATAACGCATTGCACACCGTGCAAAATTTAAAGTAGAGGTTCTGCGTGTAGTACGACTCTGTAATTGATGGATCAGATTTTGCTCGATGGAATCTGGAGAATGAATTTTTAGGCCAAAAATATATTGGTTGCGGCAGATTTTGAATGAGGTGGCTGATCCACATTCGTGTCACTGCGTTATCGCCGGCTCCCTCAATTAGCCAAGCGCTCCAAGATTTTGCCCAGTAAATGTTCACACTGGCGAAACCAAGTGATTTTTTGTCGGTGCACCCTGCGATTATGTTATCGATGCGCTGCTTATTACGCTCTTGCTGCAAAATTATTTGGTTTTCAGGCCGATTTTTTATCCGGTCTCTAAATACTTCAGCGTGAGACCAGTGGCGGGGGGCAGCGTTGTAAATCGCTATGCATTGAGATGTTGCACGAGAGTAGGCGCTGAACAATTCAGCGGTGCTGAGTAGCTCTGCGCCTAAAATAATAATAATGGGGGCTTCTAAACCTCTGAATGTGGCAATCTTTGCGATGCGTTGGCTCTCTTTGTTTAGGTACTCAAAGTATTCTCTTGATGGCAGGCTGGTCACGAGGGTCACAATGTCGTCGGGTGAAACTCCGCTGGCGATAAGCCCGTGTCTGATTTCAGAAACTTTGTCACACGGGTTGGCGGTGATTATTTCAACGGCAGTGTCGTCTTCCAACCTTCTTGGGGTTGAATGTTGAAGATTGGGTGGAACTGCCTCTTCGAGGATGTTCGTGATGGCTTTTGGCATCCGCAGAATGATTGTTAGCGGGAATGGCTGCACGCCTAGCAGCTCGCTGAGGGCTTTTAGTGGAATAGTCCCCCGCTCGTATGGAAACACCTGCGTTTCGTCGCAGAAAAATGATCTGGGCTTGTTCTGGAACCAGAAGGCGAGGGTTTCACACCAGGACGGGATGAGCGCCTGTGATTCGTCAACCAGCAAAGCGTCGTAGTTGGGCAGGAGTCTCAGCTCAATTGCTTCCAGTAGATCAAGTTCGCACTGTTCTCTGTACCAATCCTCCCTCTTTTCAGCTTCGCTCCGTTTGAGCACGACTGACGCCTGTGCACATAGTCCATGCCAGGTAGTGACATAGCAGCTTCTGGAATCGGTCAACTGAGTGCGGACGTACTCTGTGAGCTTGGTGTTGAATGACACCACCAAGACCTTCAGCCCCTGTGCTGCCAGCCGCCTTGCCGCTTCAATCACAATGAGTGTTTTTCCAGTCCCTGGCCATCCGGTGACTAAAGAGGTCTGATGTTTCGTAACCCGCTGGACTACCTTGGCTTGCTCGTCGGTCAATTGCAGCCAGAGCCTGTTGTCGTAGAGGATGCGGCTTGCCCAGACGGGCTTCCCGTCAATTGTGGGGGTCAGGAACTCGATGATCTCGGAGACACGGGCTTCGCCCAGTGAGACGTTTTTGAGAGCACCTTTCCAGTAGTCCATCAACTCGATCACCCTCCGTGTGACGTTCGGCATCTCTCGATAATCGATATACAGCGGCTGAGGAGGGGTGGAGGAAGGGTCGTACATTCCGGGGTTTGGCGGCTTTTCTCCGAAATCGGAGTCAGGGAAAATAAGTCCATAACCCATTCGGAACCGAAGCGCTGGATTGGACCCCATCCACCTAGCGATTCCATGAACATTTCTGCGGGTCTGGCTGACTGGATCGATGACAAAATTTTTGTGCAGGTGAACAAAAAGGTTGTCGCCGACGTTGTACCCACCGCACTTCACTTCCAGGACGAGCAGCCCTTTCTCAGGATGGATGATTAGAAAGTCGATTTCACCTGTGGGCTTGGCCTGAGGGTCGAGCTTACGTACGGCTGAGCAGAGCCAGGGGAGGCTATGGATGACGGTATATTCATCGGGTAGCTCCGTTTTGAATACGGTGTATAAGTCCCGCTCGCCTTTGCTGCCTGTGTCGTAAGGTCCGTGGTCGGGGATCATCCTTGCCATCGATATATTGCCTTCTACAAATTCGATTCAAACTGGCACTGCGCTAAATTGATTGCTGTTCTGGTTTTGCACAAAGCTAAACCATACAGTCAGGCTGGCTCGCGAATCTGCATCCAGTCAAAAAATTCGGATGCGAAGCCATCAGTAAACGCTAGAGCCCTCTAACACCCTATCCGCCGATCAGCGTGAATGGGTATGGAACCTTGCCAGAGCCTCAGGTGAACCCGTAATAGCGCCGCTAACCCCATCTTCATATGTCTACGATCTATTCGTCCGGCAAAGAAACTCTGAAGTTACTCGGGTTATCTGGTGGGTAGCCTCCGATCACCTGTACGGTCAGAACACGGGGCAACGAATGCTGTGGTGGCACTTATCCGGTGCGGCCCTGACTATTTGGCTGAGCAGGAACTGGACGGATCAGCAGATAACAGCAGCCGCCTTTGCCGCCCTTCAGCGCCGGGGTGAAGTCCATGGTGGTGACTACCAGGCACCTCCTGACCGGCTGCCTCTCATTCCGGCCTTTGATGATGTGCAACCAGCCCCCATCTGACGGCTCCCGATTGCGCCAGTCAGCAAGGCCGGTATCCAACATTACCCGCCGGAAAGAGCCAGCCAACTCCCTCGTTTACATCCGATGATGCTCCACTAAAAAGTCGACAAATAACCGCACCCGCGCCGGCATCGCCGGGCCACCGACAAAAACCGCATGAATCGGTTCTCGGTCACCGGGGTTCCAGGCTTGCAACAGCGATACAAGGTCGCCCCGCCGCAGGTCCTCGCTGACGGTGAACTCACCGACACGCGCAATGCCGGCGCCGACCCGCGCGAGTTGGGCCAGCGCTTCACCGCTGCTGCACTCGATGTTGCCGCTGACATTGAGGGAAAACTCCTTGCCATCGTGCACAAACGGCCAGTTGGGTTCGGCACGGCGGAAGTTGAAGCGCAGGCAGTTGTGCCGTAACAGGTCTTCCGGTTCCTGAGGGGTGCCGTGGCGCTGCAGGTAATCGGGCGATGCCACCACCACCTGGCCGGTTTCGCCGAGCCTGCGCGCGCTCAGCGGGCTGTCGGGCAGATGGCCAAAACGTATAGCCACATCAGCCTGGCCGCCGAGGATGTCGACCACTTCGTCGCCCAGGGTGAGGTCGACGACGATGTTCGGGTAGTGCTCGCTGAAGGCCGCGACCAGGGGAACGATGGACAGACGCCCATGGCCAAGGGCAGCGCTGACCCGCAATCGCCCCCTGGGTACGCCTTGGTCGGCAATGGCTTCTTCGACCTCATCCATGTCGGCCAGGATGCGCCGGGCGCCGCGCAGAAATGCTTCGCCCTCGGCGGTGAAGGTGATAGCCCGCGTGGTGCGCAACAGCAGCCGGGTACCCAGGCGCTGTTCGGCACGCGCGATGATTCGGCTGACCGCCGAGGGCGTGAGCCCCAATGCACGCGCGGCGGCCGACAGGCTGCCTTCTTGCGCCACGGTGGCGAACACGAACATTTCACCCGATCTACCGTTGAAGTCCACTTGTGCCTCTTACGCAAAGGTGATTACCAAAAATGCCGTCTACTGCCTTAAAGCGCTTGATCGTAGCATTGGCGGCATAGATGAGGAGCCTTTCATGCGTATCAATCCACCCCTTGTTGCACTCGCCATTGGTGCCTTTGGCATCGGCGTAACCGAGTTCGCCCCCATGGGCATGTTGCCGGGCATTGCTGCGGACCTCGGCGTTTCGATTCCCGCAGCGGGCTTGCTGGTCAGTGCCTACGCCCTGGGCGTACTGCTTGGCGCGCCGCTGATGACCCTGACCACCGGCAAGATTCCCCGGCGCTATCTGCTGATAGGCCTCATGGCGATTTTCACCCTGGGTAACCTCATGTCCGCACTGGCGACCGACTACTACAGCCTGATGATTGCCAGGGTGGTGACCTCACTGAACCATGGCGCATTCTTTGGCGTCGGCTCCATCGTCGCCGCCAGCGTGGTGGCCCCTGAAAAACGTGCTGGCGCGGTAGCGGCCATGTTCATGGGCCTCACCCTCGCAACCATTGGCGGTGTGCCACTTGCAACCTGGTTTGGCGAGCTGTTCGGTTGGCGCACCGCCTTCTGGGGCATTACCGGCCTCGGCGGGGTGACCATGGCCGCATTGTGGTTCGCCCTGCCCGACCTCAAGGCACCGCCAAGCGTCGGTGTCATGGCCGAAATCCGCGTACTGGGCCGTGCCCCGGTGCTGGGCGCGCTGGCCCTGACCGTTGTCGGCTCGGGTGCAATGTTCACCGTCTTCACCTACATCGCACCGATCCTCAGCAACGAGACCCACGCCTCCACCGCCTTCATCACCGCCATGCTGGTGCTGTTCGGCATAGGGCTGACACTGGGCAACATGTGGGGCGGCAAAGCCGCCGACCGCTCGATAGACCGCACCCTGATCGTCTCGCTGAGCGTACTCATCCTGGTCCTGCTGGCGTTCACCCTGCTGATGCGCTGGCCGCTGCCGGCCGCCGCAGCCATCCTGATCTGGGGCATCGCCAGCTTCGCCTTGGTGCCGCCGTTGCAGATGCGCGTCATGGAAGCCGCCAAGGACGCGCCTAATCTCGCCTCGGCGGTGAACATTGGTGCGTTCAACCTTGGCAACGCGATTGGCGCAGCGCTGGGGGGCGCGGTGATCAATGCGGGGTTGGGTTTTCCGGCGATTTCCCTGGCGGGGGCGGCGATGGCTGGGTTGGGGTTGTTGATGGTGTTGGGCTTTGCGTGGCGGTCGAGGGCCGCGGAGGCAGTGGTGGTGTGAGGAGGATTTGAGGGGCTCCCAGGCCCCTCCTGACCGGCTGCTTCGGGTCGAAAGCTGACACCTCTGCCATGACCGACTGCTCCATTCCCAGGCAACATGGAGATACACTGCTCGCCGACACAGCAGCCGACAGGACAAGGAATGCCATCCCCCCCTTCCAAACCTCGGGTCGACGCCCGCCGCGCGCGGGTGCTCTGGCTGCAGGGCGTCGCACTGGCGCACCTGCTCATCGCATTGATCCTGACCTGGGCCGGCGACTCCACACTGCTTGGCGTCTACCACCAGAGCGTCGAGCAGGCCTTCTGGGGCCAGGCTGCGCCGCCAGCAGCCCACGACCTGCAGGTCTGGTGGCTTGCCCTGTTCGGCGCCACCTTGCAGAGCTATTCCCTGTACATGTTCGGCCTGATTCACCTGGGTGACCGACTGCGCAGCCACCAGGCCTGGGCGTGGCTGGCGCTCGGCATCCTGCTGTGGGCACCGCAGGACATTCTGCTGTCGCTGCAGGCCGGGATGTGGTCGCACCTGGTTGTCGATGGCCTGGCCCTGCTCGCCCTGCTGCCGCCGTTGCTGTGGCTGTACCGCCACGACCGCCCCACCTCCACCTTGAAAGGACTTGAACGTGGCTGATCTGCCGATCCTGACCTGGGCCCTCAACCTGCTGCTGATCCAGGCTGTACTGGGCGCACTGGACACCATCTATCACCATGAACTGACCGTGGCCCTGCCGCAGCGCCACAGTGCGCGCCTGGAGCTGGCGATCCATGCGGTGCGTTCGTGCTGCTACGGCATCCTGTTCCTGGGCATCGCCCACATGGCCTTCCAGGGCGTCTGGGCGATCATCGTCGCTGCGGTGTTCACCCTGGAAATCGGCCTGACCCTGTGGGACTTCGTGGTCGAGGACCGCAGCCGCAAGCTGCCCGCCATCGAGCGCATCATGCATACCGTGCTGGCGATCAACGCCGGCGCCTTCTTCGCCCTGTACGGCTTGCAACTGTTGCAGTGGTCGAGCCTGCCCAGCGGCCTGGTGGCCATCGACCTCGGCTGGCGCGGCTGGTTGCTGACCCTGTTCGCCTTCGGCGTGACCGCGTCGGGCATTCGCGATGCGCTGGCGAGCTTGCGCATGCAACGCCAGGGGCAGCCGGCCAACCCGTTTGCCGGCGGGAGCTATAAGCAGGTGCTGGTCACTGGCGGCACCGGTTTCATTGGCGAAACCCTGGTCAATCAACTGCTCGATGCCGGCCACAGCGTCAGCGTGCTGGCCCGCGAACCGTTGCGCGCCGCCTATTTGTTCGACGGCCGCGCCCGCTGCCTGCGCAGCCTCGACAAGCTCGGCCATGACGAGCGCTTCGACGTGGTCATCAACCTGGCCGGCGCGCCCGTCGCCGGGCCACGCTGGACGCCAAGCCGCCAGGCCCAGTTGCTCGCCAGCCGGGTCGGCACCACCGAGGCCCTGCTGCGCTGGATGCGCCAGGCCCGGCATAAACCGGCGCTGTGGATCCAGGCCTCGGCCATCGGCTACTACGGCGTGCGCGACGCCAGCCTGGCGCTGGACGAAAGCGCCAGCAAAGGCAACGGCTTCATGGCTGAACTGTGCGATCGCTGGGAGGCCTCCGCCAGCCCGGCCAGCACCCTCGGCGCGCGCCAGGTGGTGCTGCGCCTGGGCGTGGTGTTCGGTCCGGGCGGTGCGCTGACGCCGCTGCTGATGCCGTTCCGCTTAGGTCTGGGCGGGCGCATGGGCGATGGCCGGCAGATCATGAGCTGGGTGCACCGGGATGATGTGCTGGCAGTGATGGCCCGCGCCATGGCCGACAACGACATGCAGGGCACCTACAACCTGGTCGCGCCCGAGCCGGTCAGCCAGGCCACCTTCGCCGAGACTGCCGGCCAGGTGCTCAAGCGCCCGGTGTGGTTGCATATCCCGGCCGCCCCGGTGCGGGCCCTGGCCGGCGAAATGGCCGAGCTGTTCTTCGACGGCCAGCGCGTGCTGCCAAACCGCCTGGAGCAGGCCGGCTACCGCTTCAGGTATCCGACCCTGGACAGCGCCCTGCGTGATCTGGCCTGAGGAGCGGAGATGAGCAAGCCCCTGCTGTACCTGCTGGCCGGCAACGGCAGCGCCGCCGACTGGTGGGACGATGCCCTGCCGCATTTCCAGCGTTACCGGGTCCAGGCCCTGGAACTGCCCGGCTTCGGCGACAACCCCGCGCCGCCCTGCGCCAGCCTGGACGAATACGCCCAGGCCCTGCTCGACCTGACCGAGCGCGGCCACGCAATCATGGCCGTCGGTGTCAGCGCCCTGATCGTGCTGCATGCCCTGCAGCGCCGCTCCGGGCACTTCAGTCGCAGCGTGCTGCTTGCCCCGGTGGGTGCCTTCCTGTGGCAACGACGCCTGCCGGCGCTGATGTCACCGCTGCCGCTGCGCAAGGCCATCCACGGGTTGCTCAGTCACAGGCCGGAGTGGTTCGCCGGCAAGTTCTCCAGCCAGCGCTGGACACCCGCGCAATATCGGCGCATGGGCGCTGGCTACGCCCGCTGCCGGGCCTTCGTGCCCTCCTGGGAGCAACTGCGCGCCGACACCGCACTGCCACTGCTGGAATGGATCACCGACCCGGTCGAGCTGGTGTGGGGTGACCACGACCGCCTGCTGGGCATCGCCCAGGCCGCCGCCTGGTCGGCGATTCTCGCCCGCGCCGACCTGCGTATCAGCCTGCAACCGGGCTGGGGCCACTACCCGTGGATCGACGCACCCGGTGAATTCGCCACCTGGCTGGAATCCGGCGCGCAAGGTTTCGTCGCCCATACCAAAGGCGGCCGCCTGCAACTGGCGGCGCTTGCTGGCCAGGCCGTGCCCGAAGCCCTGAGCCTCGACGACAGCCAGGACCCACGCCTGACCGCATTGCTCGCCTCCTTCCCGAATACCCTATGGGCCGTGCGCTCCTCCAGCTACGGCGAAGACCAGGCCGATGCCGCCAATGCCGGCCTGAGCACCACCTACCTGCGCGTGCCCGGCGAGGACGTCGCCGCGCGGGTCAACGAGCTGCGTGATGCTGGCGTCGAGCAAGTGGTGGTGCAGCGCTTTATCCAACCGACGGTGTCCGGTATCGCCTTCGTGCGTCATCTCTCGGTGGAACTGGAATGGCTCGAAGGCCATCTGGAAGCCCTGGCCGACGGCCAGGCCACACCTCAACGCGCGACCCTATCGCGCCTCGGTCCCGCCTGGCAAAGCGGCGAATTCACCGAGCTGCATGGCCTGACGGCCACGGCGATCTGGGACTTTCTGCAAGGCGTGCTGAAGGTGTTCCACTACGTCCCCGGCGATATCGAATGGGCCTGGGACGGCCAGCAACTATGGCTGCTGCAATACCGTCCGATCAGCGAGCACGGTTGGCGCCGCCACCTGACCTCGGCCAACATCGCCGAAATCCTCCCGCCCCAGCCCAGCCGCTTCGTCGAATACGCCCAGCGCCGCGCCGCCGCCAGCATCCCGGCGATCATGGCGCGCTGGGACAGCCGCGTGCTGCAGGACAACGAACCCTTCACCGCCGTGTTTGGCGGCGCCTCCTACATCAACAACGACCTGTTCCTCGCCCGGCTCGCCGACTGGGGCATTTCTGCCGCCAATTACGCCGGCGAAGTCGGCGGCGCCACCCCCGCCCTGCCCTGGCGCCCGGCCCGCCTGCTGCGCTCGCTGCCCCGCCTGTGGCGCATGCAGCACGCCGCGCGCAGCCACCTGCAAACCCTCGCCCCCGGCCTGCAACGCTTCGATGCGGAACTGGCGCAGCTACAGGCCGCCGCGGCTGACGGCCAGCAACTGGCGGACTGGTTCAGCCGCTTCTACGTCTTCGTGGTGCAAGGCAACCTGTGCATCGCCACGACCCTGGCCAGCAGCGGCGGCGCCTGGCTAGGCCGGCCACCGACCGCCTACCACGACCTGCAGCACAGCCCCCACCGCCTGCCCTGGGAAACCGACCCCGGCACCCCGCGCCCGGCGCCGACCGACTTGCCCCTGCAACCCATGCCGGCCTGGCCCCGCGCCGTCACCCTCGCCCACCGCCTCGGCCTGCCCGGCTTGCGCGGGTACTACCTGCAAGTGCGCGAGTGGTACCGGGACAACCTCATGCGGATCTTCTTCCGCGTGCACCACGCCATGCCTGAAGCACAGCGGGCGCACTGGTTCGCCGCGCATCCTGATGTGCGCAGCCGCGACGGGAGTTTCTGGCAGGACGGGAGTATGGGTAGCGAACAGGCTGCCGGCTTCATGATCTATCCCGGGCGGGTGCAAGGTGTTCTTGGGCAGGACATTCTTCTGGAAGACAGTCTCGATCCTGGTCGTCATGCGCAGTATCAGGCTGCGCGGGCGGTGATTGCGCGGATGGGGGGGCGGTTGTCGCATGGGTCGACGTTGTTGCGGGAATTGCGTAAGCCTTCGGCGGTGTTGCCGGGGGTGAGGAGTGAGTGGGTGGGGTGTGAGGTGGTTTTGGAGGATGGGGGGTTGAGTTTGGTAGTGTGCGTTTCAAGGGATGTGGTAACAGGTCGAGAGTGGTGAGCTGGCAAACAGACCTCAGGCTAGTTTGATAGAAGGCATCTAAGAAATAAGGAGGGCTCCCGCATTAGTGAGAGCTTGGACGCGGGGACGGCACCAATATAGTGACTCACGTTCAAATACAAGTGCTGTCGAACGGTACATCAAACACCTAGACATAGGCTCTGAGTGCTGCAAACTGCTGCCCCAAGAAACTGCCATCGAATACCGCACACCCATCTTCAAGTCGGACTAGGAAGGTGATTACCTCGGGGTGCGCTGGTCTAATGACCCCGGACACCTCAATGGGTGAAAATCCCCCCACTGA